>WBUJ01000128.1 GCA_008933795.1 Candidatus Contendibacter sp.
GGGGCGAGCTTGGGGTAGATGCAGGAACTGCCGAGGAAGATCAGCCGCCGGACGCCGGCCAGATAGGCTTGGTGGAGGACGTGGGTCTGCATCATCAGGTTTTCGTAGATGAATTGACCGCGCTGGACGTTGTTGGCGTGGATACCGCCGACCCTGGCCGCTGCGAGGAATACGACCTCGGGGCGTTCCTCGGCGAAGAAGCGGGCGGTGGCGGCCTGATCGAGCAGGTCGAGTTCGGCGTGGGTGCGCAGGATCAGGTGGTGGTAACCCTGGGCGCGCAAAACCCGCACCAGCGCGGAACCGACCAAGCCGCGATGGCCGGCGACATGGATTTTGGCATCGTTGGAAATCGTCATTCCTTTTGCCTTTTGCCTTTTGCCTTTTGCCTCATTCCTCCGGCTGATGCACGTCAAATCCGTGCGTTTGGCACAGTTGATCGCGCTGGGCTTGCTGGAGGTCGGCTTCGACCATGGTTTTCACCAGTTCCGGGAAGCGGATGCGCGGTTCCCAACTCAGCACGGTTTTCGCCTTGGTCGGATCGCCGAGCAGGAAAGCGACTTCGGTGGGCCGGAAGTAGCGGGGATCGATGCGCACCAGCACCTGCCCGGTGCGGGCGTCCCGGCCGATTTCGTCTACACCGGTCCCACTCCATTCGAGGCGGTAATGGAGTTCCTGGAAGGCCCGTTCGACGAATTCGCGCACGGTGTGGGTTTCTCCGGTGGCGATGACGTAATCGTCGGGGGCGTTCTGTTGCAGCATCAACCACATGGCGCGCACGTAGTCCCGGGCGTGGCCCCAGTCGCGTTGGGAGTCCAGATTGCCCAGGTAGAGGGTTTGTTGCGCGCCGAGATGGATGCGGGCGACGGCGCGGGTGATCTTGCGGGTGACGAAGGTTTCTCCCCGCAGCGGACTTTCGTGGTTAAAAAGTATCCCGTTGCTGGCATGCATCCCGTAGGCTTCACGGTAGTTGACGGTGATCCAGTAGCCGTAAACCTTGGCGGCGCCGTAGGGGCTGCGCGGGTAGAACGGGGTGGTTTCCTTCTGAGGGATTTCCTGGACCTGGCCGAACATTTCGCTGGTGGAAGCCTGGTAGAAGCGGGTTTTGCGCTCCAGGCCGAGAATGCGGATTCCTTCCAGCAGGCGCAGCGCGCCCAGGGCGTCGCTGTTGGCGGTGTATTCGGGGGTCTCGAAGGAGACCTGGACGTGGCTTTGCGCGGCGAGGTTGTAAAGTTCGTCCGGCTGCACCTGCTGGATGATGCGGATCAGGTTGGTGGCGTCGGTCAGGTCGCCGTGGTGCAGGATGAAGCGCCGGTCGGGCGCGTGCGGGTCCTGGTAGAGGTGGTCAATGCGGTCGGTATTGAACTGGGAAGCGCGGCGCTTGACGCCGTGGACGGTGTAGCCCTGGTCGAGGAGGAATTCGGCCAGATACGCGCCGTCCTGGCCGGTGATGCCGGTGATGAGTGCGGTTTTGGTCATGGGGCTGAAGGTGATCGGGCGCCAGGGAATGGAGACCGGAGTATAGCGGAATCCAGTCCCCGAGGCGCAGGAGCCGGATCGGGGCCAATTTATTGACGGACAACCCTATTGCGATGGGTTTGTTCGGTTAATCGTCCGCCTCCTGTCATCCTCGGCCTTTAACCCTTGGCTTGCCCCCTGTCCTCCGATCCTTCTCCGCTCTCCATCGCCCGCCACACCCAGTCCTCGATGCCGTTGTCCGGCTGATACTCGGCCACCGCTTCCCGCAGGATCGCCCGCACCGCCGGATAATCGAAATGGCGCGAGGCGGTCGCCAACCGCTCCAGGCAATCCCGCACCTGCGGCCATGGGAGGGATTGCTCGCGGGCGCGCCGGATCATCGGGTGCTCGGTCGGGAGATCGTCGGTCCCGAGCAGCAGTTCCTCGCGCAGTTTCTCGCCGCTGCGCAAACCGGTGAACTGGATTTCGACATCGCCGTCGGGGTGCGCCTCGTCGCGCACCGTCAGGCCGGACAGGCGGATCATCCGCCGGGCCAGATCGAGGATGCGCACCGGCTCGCCCATGTCCAGCAGGAACACCTCGCCGCCCTGGGCCAGGGCGCTGGCCTGGATCACCAGTTGCGCTGCTTCCGGGATCGTCATGAAATAGCGCTCCATCTCGGGATGGGTCACCGTCACCGGCCCGCCCTTGCGAATCTGTGCGCGAAACAGTGGCGCCACCGAGCCCGAGGAATCCAGCACGTTGCCGAAGCGCACCATGCACAGCCGGGTCGCGCCGCTTTCTCCCGCCAACCCCTGCAGGATCAATTCCGCCAGCCGCTTGGTCGCGCCCATGACGTTGGTGGGCCGCACCGCCTTGTCGGTGGACACCAGCACGAAGGTCTCGACTCCGGCGGCGAGGGCGGCCTCGGCGGCGCGCCAAGTGCCGAACACGTTGTTTTGCACGCCCTCGATCGGGTTGTGCTCGACGATCGGCACGTGCTTGTAGGCGGCGGCGTGATAGACGGTTCGCACCTCGAAGCGTTCCATCGCCGCCTGCAACCGCCGGCGATGCGCCACCGAACCCAGCAGCGGAATCAGTTCGATCTCCGCTCCGCCCCTGGCGGGAGAGCAGCCGGAACCAAGGGAGTGGGAATGCTCCATGTTGGCCAGCATGGCGCGCAGTTCCTGCTCAATGGCGTACAGGGCGTACTCGGAGCGTTCGAACAACACCAGCCGGCGCGGATGCAACGGCAGAATTTGCCGGCACAGTTCGCCGCCGATCGAACCGCCCGCGCCGGTGACCATGACGGCCTTGCCGGTGACCCGCGCCCGCAGCAAGGCGTCGTTGGGCTGGACCGAATCGCGGCCGAGAATATCCGCGACGTCGATCTCGCGAAACTCGTCGATGCGCCGGGCGCCGCTGGTGAGTTCCGCCAAGGTGGGCAAATCCATCACCCGCGCCGGCAAGCCCGCCAGCGTTTCCAGGATGTCCCGGCGGCGGTGGTGCGAGGTCGAGGGCAAGGCCAGCAGAATCAGTGGCGCGCCGTGTTGGGCGATCAGGCGCGGCAGCTTGGACGGCGCCCGAACCTTGAGACCGAGCACCACACTGCCCCACAGTCGGGGATTGTCATCCACGAACACGACCGGTTCGAATTCGGCGCTGTAGCGCAGGGCGTTGACCAGTTGGGCGCCGGCCTCGCCCGCGCCGTAGATGATCGCCGGGGCGCGCGCCGCCGTTCGGCGAAACCGCCGGCGCAACCAGCGCCGCAGCAGCAATCGGCCCCCGCTCACCAGCGCCGCCAACACCAGCCAGCAAATCAGCCAGAACGAACGCAGCCACAAACCGTCGCCCAGCAGCACCCACGCCGCCATCATCAACAGGACGCCGGCGCTGACGGCCAGGAGGATGGTGTACAGCAGGCTCTCATCGGCGTAGCGCAGGATCGGTCGATACACGCCGACCGCCGCGAAGGTGGGGATGACAACGGCGACCGACAGCGGAAACAACCAAGCCACCTCCGTCAGCAGTTCCGGCCATATTTCGCCCCGGCGAATGGCGAACGCCGCCCAAACCGCGATCAGCACGGCGAAGGTATCGCCAACGATCAGCAGCGCGCGGCGCGCGGCGGGAGGGATGTTGAACAGGGATTCGATCTGCATGGGACGGATACTGTAGCATAGGAAATGAAGCTTCGAGGGAGCGGGACGGGGGCGACGGGGGTGGGAGAGCCGTGCCCCGCAAGGCCGATTCGACCGCCCCATGGGAAGGAAATTTGACGAACCGGAGCATGGCATCCATATTGGCGCACCGTTCGTTCGACGGGTGTCTCGAAAAACCATGATCGATCTCCACTGTCACCTCCTGCCCGGCATCGACGACGGCGCCCCCGATCTCGCCAGCTCGCTGGCCATGGCCCGGATCGCCGTCGCCGACGGCATCGCCGCGACCGCCTGCACTCCGCATATCTATCCGGGGATGTACGACAACAGCGGTCCGGCCATTCGCCGGGCGGTGGCCGAGCTTCGGACCCGGCTGGATGAAGCCGGCATTCCGCTGCGGCTGACCCTGGGCGCCGATGTGCATATCGCTCCCGACCTGGTGGCTGGCCTGCGCGCGGGCCGGGTGCCGACCCTGCACGACAGCCGCTATTTCCTGCTGGAGCCGCCCCATCACGTCGCTCCGCCCCGGCTGGCGGAAACCGTGTTCGATTTGTTGGCGGCCGGCTACGTGCCGGTGATCACCCATCCGGAACGCCTGAGCTGGATCGAGGACCGCTACGAGACCTTCGTGGAACTGGCGCGCCAGGGCGCTTGGCTGCAAGTGACCGCCGGGAGTTTGACCGGCCGCTTCGGCAAGGCGGCCCAGTACTGGGGCGAGCGGTTGCTGGACGAGGGTTGGGTGCATATCCTGGCCACCGATTCGCACGGCGTGGACCGGCGACCGCCCCTGCTGGCCGAGGGCCAGCGGGCGGCGGAGCGGTGGCTGGGCGCCAGGGAGGCGCGTCATCTGGTGGTGATCCGCCCGCAAGGCGTACTGGACAACCTGGAGCCCGAACGGTTGCCGGCGCCGCCAGCTCTGAACGTCGATGTCCATTCGGTCCGTTCGGGCGCTTCCTGGTTGCAACGGCTGTTCAGGCGTGGCTAAATCATCCAATTTTCCCAAAGTAAAGTTTTCGCGAGGTCAGTCCGTTTGCCAGCAGCAAGAATGCGTTCGTGGGCCCTGTTATTGACGGCGCTGCTCGGCATCGCCGCCTGCGCCGGCCCCCCTTCCACCGACACGGCGGTTTCCTCGGCGTCTTCGACCCCAGCCCCGTCGGTTGCCGCCGGCTCGACGCCAGACACGCCGGCCTCTGGACCGGTCGCCGCGTCGAACGATTACCGGATTGGTCCGCAGGATCTGTTGAAACTTGAGGTTTTTGGAGTTCCGGACCTGAATCGTTCGGTTCGAGTCAACGCCAGCGGGCAGATTTCCCTGCCCCTGATCGGCACGCTCCAGGCGGGCGGCCTGACCGCCGAGCAACTGGCGGCCGACATCGCCGCCCGGCTGGCCCAGGATTACCTGCAGAATCCCCAGGTCACCATCTTTATCGAGGAATTCACCAGCCAGCGGGTCACGGTGACCGGTGCGGTCAAGACGCCGAACGTCTTTCCACTCAAGGGAAAGATGACCTTGCTGCAAGCGGTGGCGCAGGCTGGCGGTCCCACCAGCGTGGCCAATCTGGGCTCGGTCAAGATTCTGCGCCCCGCGCCGGACGGCACCCGCAAGACGCTGGAATACGACTTGGCCGCGATCCGCGATGGCGCGACGCCAGATCCCGAAATTCGGGGCGAGGATGTCGTCCAGATCGAGACCTCGACAGCCAAGGAGTCCGTTCAGCAGTTGAAGGAATTCATCCTGCCCTTCTGGCCCTTGTTGATCTATTGATCTTGGTCGTGGTGCATCTGCTTTCCCAAGGACCTGCCCTATGAGCACTCCCGAACTGCCCAATAAGCCTGGCGATCCGCAGCCGCCGGGCCAGGCCCTGGCCGAGCGCCCGGCCGGCGTTCCCATGCCGGCTCCGCCTCTTCAATCCCAGATCTTCGAGGAAGAATCCGAGGGCGATGAACTCAACCTCCGCGAACTGTGGCAGGTCATCCTCAAGCGGCGCTGGACCATCGTTATCTTCGCGCTGATCGTGGTGACCGCTGTGGTGACCGCCACCTTCCTGATGACGCCCATCTACCGCGCCAGCCTGACCCTGCAGATCGACCGCGAGGACATCAAGATCGTTAAGACCGGGGAAGTGGCGCCGGAGGAGACCGGGTGGAGCGGCCAGGACTATTACCAGACCCAGTACGAACTGCTGAAGAGCCGCAGCTTGGCCTTACGGGTGGTCAACCAGTTGGGGTTGGCCGATCTCCCCCCGCCGCCGCCCTCGCCGCTGGCCGAATTCAAGGCGTGGCTGGCTGGCTGGCTGCCCAAGACCAGCGAGGCGAAGGACCCTGGCAAGCAACTCTCGGAAAGCGACCGGCTCGAAGGCGTCGTGGGCGGTTTCCTGGGCGGCCTGACGGTGGAGCCGGTGCGCAATTCGCGGCTGGTCAAGCTGTACTACGACAGCCCCGAGCCCCAGCGGGCGGCCGCCATCCTCAACGCCCTGGTCAAGAATTACATCAACATGAACATGGAGCGGCGCTTCGACGCTTCCACCTACGCCCGCAATTTCCTGCAGGAGCGCTTGCAACAGGTCAAGGCCAAGCTGGAGGATTCCGAGCGGCAACTGGTGGGGTTTGCCCGCAAGGAGCAAATCATTAGCGTCGATGACAAACAGAACACCGTTTCCCAGACTCTGGAGGCCACCAACGCCGGGCTGGCCGAGGCCGAGAAAAAACGGATCGCCGCCGAGGCGAATTACCGACAAGTGATGGGCGCACGGGGCCAGGGCCTGAGCCAGATTCTGGACAGCAAGATCATCCAGACCCTGAAGGAGACCAAGGCCAAGTTGGAGGCCCAGTACCAGGAGAACCTCAGCATCTACAAGCCGGCCTATCCGACCATGGTACAATTGCGCAGCCAGATCAGCCAGGTCGACGCCCTGATCAATCAGGAAGTCAACAACATCCGGGCGGCGGTGACCGCCAGTTACGAAGCGGCCCGCGCCGAGGAATCGCTGTTGCGCGGCCGGTTTGAACAGCTCAAGCAGGACGTGCTGAGCTTGCAGGATCGCAGCATCCAGCTCAACATCCTGCGCCGCGAGGTGGACACCAACCGCGAGCTCTACAACGGATTGCTGCAACGCTTCAAGGAAGTCGGCGTGGCGGCGGGCATCGGCACCAACAACATCTCGGTGGTGGACGAGGCCAAGACGCCGGCTTGGCCCTCCAAGCCCAACCTGCGGTTGAACGCGCTGCTGGCGCTGGTGCTGGGCCTGTTGGGCGGCGTCGGCTTGGCCTTCCTGTTCGAGCATCTCGACGACACCTTCCGCCGGCCCGAGGAACTGGAGAAATTGCTGGGCTTGCCGGTGCTGGGGGTGATTCCCAAGACCCGGCAGGAGCGCGGCGAAAGTCGGCCCATGGCGCTGGTCGGCCACGACGATCCACGCTCGGCCTTCGCCGAAGCCTACCGCTCGGTGCGCACCGCCCTGCAGTTTTCGACCGCCAGCGGCGTGCCCCGATTGCTGACCGTGACCAGCGCCATGTCGGGCGAGGGCAAGACCACCACGGCGCTGAGCTTGGCGATTCAGTTCGCCCAGGCCGGCAAGCGGACGCTGCTGATCGAGGCCGACCTGCGCAAGCCCTCGCTGCACCGCGCCCTGAACCTCGATAACCAGGTGGGATTGACCAATTATCTGGCGGGCGGAGGCGCGCAGCCGGTGGATATCGCCAAGCCCACCCATATTCCCAACCTGTTCGCCGTCCCATCCGGGCCGCTGCCGCCCAACCCCGTCGATCTGCTGTCGTCGGCGCGGATGGTGGAACTGCTGGGCTTGGCCGCCGGCAAGTTCGACCAGGTGATCGTGGACAGTCCGCCGCTGTTGGGGCTGGCCGACGCCCTGATCATCGGCAATCTGTGCGAGGGAACGCTGCTGACGGTGGAGATGGGCAGCACCCCGCGCGGCTATGCGTTGGGCGCGCTCAAGCGCTTACGCGGGGCGCGGGTGCACGTGCTGGGCGCCATTCTGACCAAGCTGGAGGCCCGGGCCGGGGCCTACGGTTATTACCGCAGCTATTACTACTACTATCACACCGGCTATTACGGCGAAGCCGCCGCGCCGGACGCCAAGAAACTGCCGGCCTAAGACGGGCGCAAGGCGCAAGGGGCGATAGCCGTGACCGACATCGTTGCTCTGGCGCTGGCCTGCTATCGAAGACCGCTGGATTATCAGGATCGGCTGTCTCTTGCCGCACCCCTGCCCGAGGGCATGGACCAGTTGTTGTGGCTGGCCAACGGCTCGTCGGAAATCCTGGATGCGGCCACGCGCCAGACTGGCGCCAAGCCCCAGGAACTGCTGGATGCGGCGCGGTTCTGCATCCAGCAGTGGTGTCTCGTCCGCGGCGCCGCCCCGTGTCGGGTGCTGGGCGTCGAACCCGGCGCTCCCCTGGAGCGGGTCAAGGAACATTACCGCCTGTTGATGCGGCTGTTCCATCCCGACCGCGCCGCGGGCCGCGAGACCTGGACCGATCATTACGCCAGCCGAATCAACGAAGCTTGGACGGCGTTGTCCCGGATGCCGGAGCGCGCTGTCCAGGACGACGGCCAGCCCTATCCCCGTTCTGTCCCGGTCCAGGATACCGTCCGTCCGGCGGAGGAACGGGCGGTCAAACGCCCCCAGCCGCTTTCCAGCCGCCATCAGCCGGGACGACGGTTCCGGACGCGGCGCCGGTGGCTGCCGCGACTGGTGGTGTGGGGTGGGTTGACGCTGGCGGTGATGATGGTGCTGGGTGGATTCTACCTGGATCGGCTTTCGGTCGGACGCAGCGGCTTCGATCCAACCGGCGATGGCCGTCGGGACCGACCCACCGGCGGGGCGTCGGTCCCGACGGCCATCGCCGCCCCGGCAACGAACCCGGGGGCGCTGGGTCCGTTCCTGGCCGCGCCGGACTGGCAGGCGCTGGAACAGCGCGAGCAACAGGCGCAACGGCAGATCGCCCAGGCTTGGGAGGCGCGCAAGCGA
Source organism: Candidatus Contendibacter sp. (assembly GCA_008933795.1). Lineage (GTDB taxonomy): Bacteria > Pseudomonadota > Gammaproteobacteria > Competibacterales > Competibacteraceae > Contendibacter. The sequence goes on from WBUJ01000128.1 coordinate 8,609, forward strand.
TGGGAGGAAAGCCGCCAGCAACAGATCGTGGCCGAAGCGGCGCTGCTGGAATCCATGCGAGCGGAACGCGCCGAGCTCGAGGAGCAGGTCAGAATCGAGCAGGCGCGGATGGAACAGACGCGGGCCGAACAGTTGGCGGTCGAACAGCAACGGTTGGCGCGGTTGCAAGCCGAGCAGGCGCGGGTGGAGCAGGTCAGAACCGAGCGGGAGTTGGCGGAGCGGCGCCGGCTGGAAGCCTTGCAGGCCGAGCAGGCCAAGGCCGAACGGTTGGCCGAGGAACTGCGGATCGAGCGGCAACGCCTGGAAAAATTGAAGGCCGAGCAGGCGCGGAGCGAACAGGTGAAAATAGCGCAGGCTCAGGCCGAGCGCCAGCGCCTGGGGGAGCAATTGAAGACGGAAAAGGCGCGGGCCGACCAAGCCAAGACCGAGCAGGCGAAAGTCGAGCGAATTCAGGCCGAGCGCCAGCGCCTGGAGGAGCAATTGAAGGCGGAAAAGGCGCGGGCCGACCAAGCCAAGACCGAGCAGGCGAAAGTCGAGCGAATTCAGGCCGAGCGCCAGCGTCTGGAGGAGCAATTGAAGGCGGAAAAGGCGCGGGCGGAGCGAGCGCGGCTGGAGGCGGCGAGTCGCGCGCCGGCGGCGCCGATGACCGTGGCGGTGGTCGCGCTCGAGGAAGGCGCTCTGACCGCCGGCGAGGTGGAAAGACTGATGAGCCGCTACACCCGCGCTTACCAGCGGGGGGATCTGAATGGCGTTATGGCGTTGTTCGCCACTGGCCCACGCAGTCGAATTCGGGGGGATTACGCGACGCTGTTCGCCGCCCACTACGTTCGTGGGCTGTGGCTACGCGACCTGCGCTGGGTTTATCGAGGCCCATCCGCCAGCGGCTCCGGCCATTATGAGTTAAAGTTGCGACAGCGCGATAATGGCGAGCTACGCCGGGTGGAGGGGAACATTCGCTTTACCGTGCAAAAGCGGGACAATCAAATACTCATCGAAGCGATCGAGTACGACTGGCCGGAGAGTTGAACCCGTGTTGACCGTAAAATGGCCATGAGCGAGGGGTGGAACGCGATAAGAGTCATCAGATGCGCGGGATTGCTGCTGGTTGCTGGAATCCTGGCCTGGCGGGCGCTGGTGACCAACCTGGCCGACTATTACGCCAGCCAGGAGACGCCCGAGGCCGCCGTCGGCGCGCTGCGCTGGCGCGGCGACCAGCCGGCGGCGCTGTATCAGCGAGGAATGGCGCTGACCGCAAGCGAACCGGCCGAGGCCGAACGTCTGTTGCGCGCAGCGGCCTGGGCCGATCCCACCGATGCGCTGACGTATCTGGCGCTGGCCGACCAGTGGGCCAAGGCTGGGCGGCAGACGGCGGCCGTGGGGCTGGTGGAAATCGCCGACGCCCTGGGGCCATTGCGCAGTCCGGCGCTGGCCCGCTCGGCCGAATTCTGGCTGGGGCGGGAGCGGCCGGATCGGGCGCTGGCGCGTTGGAGCATGCTGTTGCGCACCCGGCCGGGGACGGCCGCCCAACTGTTTCCGCTGCTGGTGCAGTTGGCCGAGAACCCTGCTACCCAACCCTTGTTGCAACCCTTGCTGGCCGATCCACCCGAGTGGTGGGACCGGTTTTTCGCCCACGCGGCCGCGAAGGCAACTCGGCCGGAAACGGCGGTGTTTCTCTACCAGAATCGCAATCGCCATGGAGCCTTGCCGGTCGCGGACGAACAGCGGGCGTACCTGGATCGCTTGTGGAAGGAAAACCGCTGGCTGGAAGCTTACTTAGCCTGGTTGAATGGTCTGGACGAGCGGCAGACCAGAACGCTGGGTAATGTCTACAACGGCAGTTTTGAAACACCGATTACCAATGCCGGCTTCGACTGGCGGGTATCGGCGCCCCGGGGAGCGACGGTCGAAACCATCGAAACCTATGGCGCGCGCGGCGACAAGGCGCTGCATGTCAGCTTCAACGGTGAGCGGGTGCGTTTTCAGCATGTTTTGCAGTACCTGTTCCTGGATGCGGGACGCTATCGCTTGCAGGGACGGGGGCGGCCGGACGGACTCAAGGCCGAGCGGGGATTGCGCTGGCGGGCGCGTTGCGCGGGCGCGAACACCATCCTGGCCGAAAGTGAGCCGTTCGTGGGGTCGGACGAATGGCGGAGTTTTGCGGTGGACTTCGCGATACCCGATCAAGGATGTCCCGCGCAACTGCTACGGCTGGAACTGGATGGCCGGGTGGAGCTGGATTTCGAGGCGCAAGGCGGAGCTTGGTTCGATGATCTGGCCATCGTCCGACAGGACTAACCGCGCTGTGGTCCGATTAATTTGTCGTAGACAGGTGAGTTTTTATGGGAATTGGCCTATGCTATTGACAAGCAAGTGATGTAGTGATCGCGCAGTCATTCAGTCTCCTGTTCCCCTTGGCAAGGGGAGAGGGGGTGGGCAGTCGCCTGATCGCATGTCGCCGATAGGTTATAAATGGGGGTGGGATTATGAAGAAACGATATCTAACCACGAGTTTGGTGGCGTGTCTGGTGGGGTACGCCGCCGGTGCCAGCGCGATGGACCCAGCAGCCGTCCTGCGGCAACCGCAGGGCAAGGTGTTTATCAGCCAGGGCAGCGCCATGGCGACGGCCCAGGAAGGCATGCCGCTGTACGCCGGCAACCGGGTGATCACGGTCTCGGGCGGTCGGGCGGAGGTCGCGTATGCGGATGGTTGCGTCGTGGCGCTTCCGGAAAATAGCTTATTGGCGGTGAAGGGATCGAATCAGTGTCGGCTGGGCCAGGCCCAGGTTCGCGCCACCGGCGGCTTCCAGAGCACCCGAATCGGCCAAGCTCCATCTTCGTCATCGGGTGGAACCGAGAGTCCGATTGCGGACTTGAAGCGCCCGCGGGGTAGCGTACTCGTCAATGAGACGCTCGCCCAGAACAACATGGATGCCCGTCGCGACGATCAAATCGTGACCGGTGAGGATAGCAAGGTAGGAGTGGTTTTCCGGAGCTGCGAGGTAACCGTGGGACCGGGAGAACAGGCCACGGTCGACCAGTTGCGCGAGCGGTGCAAGGCAGGCGTTTTTTTGGCGAGTAGCGGAGATCCGAACGCCGAGATCGCCGTCATCAAGCAGCCGCAGGGCGTCGTCATGGTCGACCAGGGCCCGGCGCGGAACGATATGGGCCTCAGGGGCGGTAACCGGATTATCACCGGCTCGGGCAGCGCGGTCACGGTGATTTTCAAGGCCTGCGAGGTTGTCGTGGATGAGAAGGACAAGGTGAAGGTCGGGGATTTGATAACCAAGTGTAAGGGTGGTTTGTGGGCTGATGCGGGTGCGGGTGGTGCGGGTGGTGCGGGTG
>WBUJ01000129.1 GCA_008933795.1 Candidatus Contendibacter sp.
GGGGTGATCAAAGGAAACTAAGACTACCAGAAATCCGGCCGGTTGGTAGAGAGAGCGGGAGGGGCGGGCGCGCGCGCCACCCCCCTGCAACAGGCAATAACGCCGAGGGTTGGGTGGGATTGCCCCCTGTCGCGGTGGAACGGGGCGACGCAGGGCTCAGTCAGCGACGCGGTTCAGGATCGCCTCCAGATCGGCGATGATCGGGAGTGCCTGTTCCGGCGGCAGGCGGGCCGCGTCGAAGTTGACGTTCATCGTCATCCGGTCGTTGAAGGTGCTGGCCGCGTTAAACAGCACATGGTTGAACATCGGGCACAGGGCGAAGGACAGCGCCTCGACCTGGAACGGCGTCGCGGCGGGCAGGGGCGCCAACCGACCCACATTGCTGACCAGGGTCACCTGCGGCGCCATCTCAATCATCTTCCTGAACGCGGCGATGCCCTCCGGGGTGGCCGGAAACTCGGCCGGCGGTGGAAACAGGGCGTAGAACAAATGTCCGTCGCCGCGTTGCAGCAGGCGCTTGAGGTCGTCGGACACCGTCCGGGCCAGCGTCCAAAAATCGCCTTCCGCTTCCAGCCGGTAAACGGTGCTGATCAGGGTCGCGCACAGCAAGGGTGAATCGTCGTCCAGCGGTTTGCGCAAATACGCTCGCAGATCGGCGGGGGTGGTCATGCCCAGGGTGCGGGGTTCGGCGTCGCCGAAGGCCCGGTGCAGGGCAATCAGTTGCGCGGCGCTGACCGCGCCATGAACGGTCGCCCCGGCGGCGCGGCAACGGCTGACTAGGCGCTCCAGCCGTTCCGGTTCGACTCGCAGGGTTTGAAACCGGGGTTGCGTGATCGGGGCGTGACGGTTGAAGCCGGGGAAATCATCGAATTTACCGTGGCGCTGCAATTCGCCCTTGCGCTGGGTCTTGAAGTTTTGAATGGCTTCCGCGCCCGCCGCGCCGGTGTAGGTCGGCGGATAGAGAGCGTGCAAGGGCTGATAGCCGGGGTGTGGCGCAAGAGGCCGGGCGGGCGTGGCGGCATTGGCCAGAATTTCCGCCAGCAGCCGGCAGCCGGAGCGACCGTCGCCGGCGCTGTGATGAAAAATCAGCGCCACCGCCCAGCGCCCGTCGGCCTGGTTGAGGCGCATCGCCCGGACCAGCGGGGCGCTGCCCAGCGGGAACGGCCGCACCATTGCCTCGGCCAGCGGCGTGCGCCAGTCCGACTCGACTTCCACCACCTGATAGTCTATTGGCGCGTCGGGGGCGGGAACCCAGATCAGCCGGTGCTCGGCGTTGGTGGCGATGGCCGCCCGTAGCAGGACATGTTCCTGTTGAGCGCGGGCCAGCGCGACCCGCAGCGCGTCATCGTCGAGATCGCCCGCGCCTTCGGCGATCACCATGAAGTTCATCGAGGAGACGTGATCCAGGAACCAGAAGAATGCTTCGGCGGGATCGATCCGGCGGGGCAGAGCGGCGGAGTGGGAATCGGGAGAGGGCGGTACGGTCATGGTGGCATAGTCTTGCAAGGTTAAAAGGATTGAAGGTAAACGGTAAGAGGTTTGATGGCTTGTGTTTTGTTGCCTTTAGTCTCAAGCCTTTCGCTTTGAGCCTTCCTCATCGCCACCGCCACAGCGAAGCCGCCAGGGCGATGCCGCCGCCGCTGGCGCAGAACAGCATCAGCGATCCGGGTTCCGGGCCTTTGCCCTGGGCGATGGCGTCGTCCAGCGCCATCGGAATGCAGGCCGAACCGGTGTAGCCCCACTTGTCCATGATCCAGTGGGTTTTTTCGAGCGGTTGCCCCAGCGCCGCCATGGTGGCTTCGATGCCGCGCAGATTCACCTGGGTGAAGTAGTAACGGTCCACGTCATCCGGTTGCAGGCGGGTTCCGGTCGCGGCGCTCGCCCTGGCCAGCAGGCGCTCGATCAGCGGCGGCCATTGCTCGACATTGAAGGTGGCTGGGAATTTGCGCACGAACTGGACGCGGGGCGGCCCGTACTGGGCGACGTTGGCGGCGGTGGCGGGCCGATACGTCCCGCCGGTGTAGATGCCGAGCGCGTCGTGATATTCGCCAGCGGCAGTGGTGACGGTCGCCAGCCAGCCCGGCTGGGAATCGACACCTACCACCACCGCGCCCGCGCCGTCGGCGAACAGGGTGACGGTTTTTTTATCCGTCCAGTCCAGAAACCGGCTCATGCCGTAAGCGCCGATCACCAGCACGAACCGTTCCTCGGGTTCGGTGAGGATGATTTTGGCCGCTATATCCAGGGCGGTCACCCAGCCGGCGCAGGCCGTATTAACATCGAATACGCCGGCCCGCCGCGCGCCCAGCTTGGCCTGCACGACCGCCGCCGTGGCCGGACTGAGATAGTCCGGGGTGTCGGTGGCGACAATGATTCGGTCAAGATCGTTCGGTTCCAGTCCGGCCCGTTCCAGGGCGATGCGCCCGGCGGCGACCGCCAAATCCGACGTGACCTGATCCTCGGCCATGAAATGGCGTTCGCGGATACCGACATTTTCCACCAGCCAATCGCCGACCGGCTCGCCCAGCAACCGGTCGAAGTCGGCATTGGTCATCATTCGTTCGGGGACGTAGCTTCCGGTACTGATGATCCGAGCATGGCGCATGGTGGCCTCTATATTGCTAGCGATAGTGGTTTTAGGCGGCGTCCGGGCGGCGTGCCAACGCCGGAACCCGATGATTGTGCTGTAATGATAATGGACTTTTTCGGGGAGGGTGGGCATCTCGCCTACCAGCCAGATGGCCGCATCCAAAAGCCAAACAGCAAGGGATTCAAACTCCGCCGTGCCAAAGCTCATCCTGGTCAGTTGGATCGGCCATGCCGACCTCAAGGCCGCCGAGGGGGAAGCCGGGGCCAGCATTGGCCCCATTGCTCAGGCGGTCGCGTTCAAGGACTTTGCCCGGATCGTCCTGCTCGGCGATTCTCCCGCGGACCGGACGCAACGCTATCTGGAGTGGCTGAAGGCACGCACCCGCGCCGCGCTGGACCTCCGCCCGTGCACGCTCTCCAGCCCGATGCATTTCGGCGACATCTACCGGGCGGCGCGGCAAGTGTTGAGCGAATTGACCGCCGACCCGTCGCCCGCGCCGGCGTTGACGATCCACCTCAGCCCCGGCACGCCAGCGATGGCAGCGGTCTGGATCATCCTGGCCAAGACTCGCTTTCCCGCCGAGTTGATCCAATCCTCGGCAGCGCATGGAGTCCAAATCGCGACGGTGCCGTTCGACATCGCCGCCGAATTTTTGCCCGATGTGTTGCACCAAGCCGACCGCCGCCTGGGCGCCCTGAGCGCGGGAGAGCCGCCGGCCCGGCCGGAATTCAGCGCCATCGTCTACCGCAGCGCCGTGATGGATCGGCTGTTGGCGCGGGCGCAAAAGGTGGCGTTGCGCTCGGTGCCGGTGCTGATCGAGGGCGAATCCGGGACCGGCAAGGAGTTGCTGGCGCGGGCGATTCACGCGGCCAGTCCGCGCCGGGAGCAACCGTTCATCGCGGTCAATTGCGGGGCGATTCCGGTGGAATTGGTGGAGTCGGAACTGTTCGGCCACGAGAAAGGCGCGTTCACGGGTGCGGCGCGGGAGCGAAAAGGCGTCTTCGAAGCGGCGGACGGCGGGACGCTGTTTCTGGATGAAGTGGGCGAGTTGCCGCTGGCCGCCCAGGTCAAACTGCTGCGGGTGTTGCAGGAGCAGACCTTGACTCGGGTGGGCGCGACGCAGCCGATCCGGGTGAATGCACGGATCATCGCGGCCACCAATCGCCAGTTGGTGACGGAGATTCGGGAGGGGCGGTCCCGCGAAGATCTGTTTTACCGGCTGGCGGTGGCGGTGCTGAAGCTGCCGCCGTTGCGGGAACGGGAGGGCGATCTGAGCCTGCTGATCGACCGTTTGCTGGAGCAGGTCAACCGGGAAGGCGAGGAAGACCCCGGCTATCAGCATAAAGACCTTTCTCCCGGCGCAAGGAATCTCATGCTCGGATACCATTGGCCGGGCAACGTGCGCGAGTTGCTGAACACCTTGCGGCGGGCGGCGTTGTGGTCGGAGGGAACGACCATCGCCGAGGAGGATCTGCGGGAGGCGTTGCTGCTGTTTCCGGCCCACGAAAACGACGATGTGCTGGCGCGACCGCTAACCGCAGGCTTCAATCTTCAGGACTTGCTAGCGGAAGTGGCCCGGCATTATCTGTATCGGGCGCTGGACGAGGCGCAGGGCAACCGGACGCGGGCGGCGGAGTTGCTGGGGCTAAAAAGCTACCAGACCCTCAAGAACTGGATGGAGAAATATGGTGTTGCAGAGTGATGGCATACGGGTTGCCATATAGGACTCTGGATAACCATGGCGATGCAAGCAACGGTTTAGAGCCGAGCGCGGCGGCTCGGGGCATAGAAACTCACGGCTCACCGCCAGCACTGAGTCAATATAATTTCCCGGAACTTAACAAATTGTTGCTGGACGCAAGCATTTTTGCGAAACAACCAACGTAAGGAGTAGCTCCTTGACCGCCCAGACCAAAGAAACCGACGCCCGCATCCTGATCGACGATCAGTTGCGCGCTGCCGGCTGGAATCCGGCGGACAAGTCACAGGTGCTGACCGAGGTCAAGACCTCCGGCGCCTTCCACGGTGTGGCTGAACCGGAATCGCAAAGCATCGTTCTCTCCACCCAGGACGGCGACGCCATTCCCACCGGGCGGGCGGATTACATCCTGCTGGATTCGCGCGGCCGGCCACTGGCCGTCATCGAGGCCAAGCGGCAGGCGATTCAACCCTACGTCGCCAAACAGCAGGCGCTGCCTTACACCAAGCAAATCGGGGCGCCCTTCATTTTCCTGACCAACGGCGAACTCATCTACTTCTGGGATTACCGGAATGATGATGCACGCATCGTCCAGTCGTTTTTCTCCCGCCGGGATCTGGAGCGCCTGGTTCACATGCGCGACACGCGCCAGCCGCTAGCGACGGTTCCCATCCCGGATCACTATTTCCGCCAAGGCGAAACCCGGCAGTTGCGTCCTTACCAGACCGAGACCATGCAGGCGCTCGACCGCACGGTGGAACTCGGCAAGCGTCGCTTCCTGATCGAACTGCCCACCGGCTGCGGCAAAACCGACCTGATCGCGTTGTACATCAAGCGCTTGATCGAAGCCGGTCATGCCGAACGGGTGCTGTTCCTGGTCGACCGGGAGCAACTGGCCAAGCAAGCCATCGAGGCCATTCAAGATCTGCTGCCGGGGCATTCCAGTTATTGGCTCAAGTCCGGCATGGTTCGCCAGGAACAGCAAATCACCGTTTGCCTGCTGCAAACCATGATCGGCCGCTATCCGGAGTTCACCAGCGGCTACTTCGACGTGGTCGTCGCCGACGAATGCCACCGCTCGATTTACGGCGCGTGGCAGACAGCGCTCATCTACTTCGATGCCCTGCACATCGGTCTCACCGCCACGCCGGCCCTGTATATCGAGCGCAATACGTTCCGCTTCTACCACTGCAAGGACGATACGCCAGACTATTCATACTCGATCCAGCAGGCTTTCAAGGAAGGTTATCTCGCGCCCTACCGCTTCGCGTCCGGCATCACGACGCTGGTGTCCGAGGGGGCCGATGTGGACGAAGAACATTACGACCCGGCTGAATTCGAGCGGCAATGGACCAACGAGGCGAGCAATCGCCTGATGATGGAGGAGTTCGACCGCCTCGCCTGGGCGAACTATCAGGAACTCGCCCCCGGTCAGAAAACTGGACCCGGCAAGACGGTGGTGTTCGCCATTACCAAACATCACGCTGCCCGGCTGGCCCAGTACCTGAACGAACTGCACCCTGAACATCAGGGGCGCTACGCCGAGGTCATCACTTCGGACGTTGCCCATGCCGATGACCTGATCCGCCGCTTCAAGCAGGAAGAGTTGCCGATGGCAGCGGTCAGCGTCGGGATGCTCGACACCGGTTTCGACTGCCGCGAACTCTTGCACCTGGTGATGTGCCGCCGGGTGCGCAGCCCGATTCTCTACCAGCAAATGCGTGGCCGTGGCACGCGCACCGCGCCGCATATCGACAAACAGAAGTTCGTCATTTACGACTTCTTCCGCAATCACGAGTATTTCAACGACTCGGATACCGACATTTTTGCCGGCGGCGGCAGCGGCCACGCGCCCAAATCCCAGCAAAGCAAGGCCAAGACCGCCCGCGAACTGATCGAACTGGGCTTGGAAGACGAATGGCTCGATGCCGTCCATTACATCGAAGTCGGCCCCGACGGCGAGCGCGTGGACAAGCGCGACTACGTCACCGACTGGGAGCAGGCCGTCCGCCAGCAGGCCGGCCACGATCCCATCCTCGCCAAGATCAAGGCCGGCCAGCCGCTCACCGATGAGGAAGAAACCGAACTGGCGCAGCGTTTGAACCAGCCCCAGCGTTACTTCAACGAAGACAACCTGCGCCGCGCCTATCGCAATCCGGGCGGCAATCTGGTGGACTTCATCCGCGCTGCGCTGGGGATGCTCAAGCTCAAAAGCCGCGAAGAGCGCGTCGAGGAAAACTTCCGCGCCTGGCTGGTGGCCAGGAACCTTACCCCCGAGCAGGCCCAATATCTGGCGCTGCTCAAGAATCGGGGTCTGGTCAAGGGCCAGATCTCGCTGGACGATCTCTTTAACCCACCGCTTTCCATCCTGAATGTGGCGGCGATTGGCATCGAACTGTTCGGCGAAGAGGGCCTCAAGGCCGTAATGGATGAAATCAATCAAGCCGTGCTGGCGGCTTGAACCCTCAGGACACCAACGTGAACCCACAACTACGGCGCAAGCTTGATCACATCACCGACACGCTCTGGGCCGGTGGCGTGACCAATCCAGTCACTTATATCGAGCAGATTTCCTACCTCATCTTCCTGAAGCTGCTGGACGAGGAGGAATCCGACCGGGAGTTGCGCGTCCGACTCGGCGCGACCGGCGGCAACGCCAAACTGCTGTTCCCGGCCCAGGCTGAGCGCTACCGCTGGAACCACTGGCGTTTTAAGAGCGGCAACGCGCTGCGTGATTTCATCCGGGATGAGGTGTTTCCCTACATGGCTTCACTTGCCAGGGATGAACCGGAGGTGGCTGAGTATTTCCGCGATGCGGTGCTGGAGATCGTTGACCCCAACGTCCTCAAGCAGGTGATTGACGAACTCGACGGTTTTGAATTCCGCAAGCTCGGGCCGGACGTGAAGGGCGATATTTTTGAATATCTGCTGGTGCATCTGGGTTCCAGCTCGCTTAACGGCCAGTTCCGCACCCCGCGCCAGATTCGCGCCTTCATGGTTGAGATGGTCGATCCTGACCTTGGCGATTCCATTTTCGATCCCGCCTGCGGCACGGCGGGTTTTCTGATCGATGCGGTGGATTATCTGCTCGCCAAGTATTCCGATCACATCAGCGAATACCCGATTTACGGCGAAGACTGGCTGGAAAAGAAAGGCCAGACGCTCGCCGAGATCAAGGCCCGCATTCCGAAGCTGCAAACCTATCGCAAGGGTGCCGGCGAAAAGATTCCCGACTGGGGCCTGCTCGAAGCCTCGATCTTCGGCACCGATGTCTCGCGCCAGATGGTGCGGATCAGCATGATGAATCTGGTGTTGCACGGCATCCGCCACGCCCGGCTCAAGCGCGCCAATTCGCTTTCCGATATGGGCGGGCTATCCGAAGACGATCTGCGCCGCCGCTACAAGGTAATCCTGGCCAATCCGCCGTTTGCCGGTCAGTTGCCCAAGGATTCGATCCGCGCCGATTTGCCTACCCACTCCAAGAAAAGTGAGTTGCTGTTTTTGTCATTGATGATGCTGCACCTTGCCCCTGGTGGACGTTGCGCGGTGGTGGTTCCCGAAGGGCTGCTGTTTGGGTCCACCGGTGCGCACGTCGATCTGCGCAAGAAGCTGTTTAGCGACTTCGACTTGCTGGCGGTGGTGAGCCTGCCGGCGGGTGTGTTCAAGCCCTACGCCGGGGTGAAAACCGCCGTGCTGGTGTTCCGCCGGCCCGCCTCCGAGAGCGCCGCCCGGCTGGATAAGGTCTGGTTCTACGAGGTGAGAAACGACGGCTACGATCCGGACAAGGTCTCTGGCGGTGGCCGGGTGGAGACCCCGGACAAAAGCGACATTCCCGACCTGCTCACTCAATGGAAAATCTACAAGGCGGGCGGCTTCAAGACCCCGCCGGGGCTGGTAGCCAATACCCTGCTGCCGCATGGCAGCGTTGAACCAAGTTGCTGGTGGACGACGAAGGAGAAGCTCGTTGAGGCGGACTACAACCTCGGCGCCGGGCAGTGGAAGCCGCGTGTCACAGAGAAAGTCAGCGATGAAGACCCGCGCGAGTTGGTGAAGGAAGTTCTCGCCGATTACCGGCAGGTGGTGGCGGGATTGGAAAAGCTGCTGATGGAGTTAGCGGAATGAGGTGGTATACCCGTCCCCTTTGCGAATTAGCCGAAATAAACCCTCGAAACAGTGAAGTGAGATCGTTGGCCGATGAAATGGAAGTCTCGTTCATACCGATGGCAGCAGTGTCAGAACACACGGTAATGATTGAGCATCCTGAAAAACGGCTCCTTGCCACTGTACGAAAGGGCTACACTAGTTTTAAGGAAGGAGATGTTTTATTTGCGAAGATCACACCCTGCATGGAGAATGGGAAAGCCGCACTTGCAACCGGCTTATTAAATGGTATCGGCTTTGGATCGACGGAGTTTCATGTTCTGCGCGCACGGCATAATATTATCCCAAAGTATCTTTTCTATTTTGTGAGGCAAGCCTCGTTCCGGATCGCTGCTAAATCATGTATGCGGGGTGCGGTGGGACAACAGCGGGTTCCGGAACAATTCCTAGCTAGATATCAAATTCCTTTCATTCCCATTTCCGAGCAACACCGCATCGTCGAAATCCTCGACGATGCCGACCGTCTGCGCCGGTTGCGCTGCAAGGCCGACGCCAAGGCTGCCCGCATTCTGCCCGTGCTGTTTCTCAAGATGTTCGGCGACCCGGCGACCAATCCGAAACGGCTGCGGAAAGAACCCTTGGGCAAGTTGATCAGGGTAAGAAGTGGAAATTTCCTTCCTGCCAAGGATATGGGCAAGAAGGGAACGTATCCTGTTTATGGCGGCAACGGCATAAATGGTTTTCACGACGAGTATATGTTCGAAGAGCGAAAAATTGTTCTTGGGCGTGTCGGTGCTTACTGTGGGGTAGTTCACTACTCTGATCAGAATGCATGGATTACAGATAACGCTCTATACATCACCGATAAATTTGAGTCCCTTGATGATCGTTATTTGGTTGCTGCCTTGGATCTGGCAAACCTTAACCAATACGCTGGGCGTGCAGGTCAGCCATTGATATCCGGCAGTCGGATTTATCCCGTCGAAATACTTGTGCCGCCAGAAGCAGCACAACTTATCTTTGCATCCTCGGCATCTAAATTACTTGGCTTGGATGACGACCGAGAAAAGGCAAAAGGGCAACTTGATCGGTTGTGGGATGTATTGATGGCGCAAGCCTTCTCCGGCCAACTCACTGCAAAGTGGCGCGAAGCGCACAGCAAGGAACTGCTGGCCGAAATGGAACAGCAGGCCCGGCTGCTGAACCTGCCGCTTCCCAAAGAACCGGAAACCACGCCATGACCAACCATCCACCCGCCCTTTCCGACCCACCCGCCGGCTACACCGATTGGCTGGCCGAACTGAAAACCCGCATTCACACCGCCCAGCAGCGCGCGGCGTTGGCAGTGAACCGCGAACTGGTATTGCTGTACTGGCAGATTGGACGCGATATTCTGGCGCGGCAGGCCGATCAAGGTTGGGGCGCGAAGGTCATCGAGCGGCTGGCGCACGATCTGCGCACGGCCTTTCCGGAAATGAAAGGGTTTTCCCCTCGTAACCTCAAATACATGCGCGCCTTTGCCGAGGCCTGGCAGGATGGCGAATTTGTGCAAGCATCGCTTGCACAATTACCTTGGTACCACCAGCTTGCCCTACTGGACAAACTCAAGACCGAGAAGGAGCGCCGCTGGTATGCGGCCAAAGCCATCGAACACAACTGGTCGCGCAATGTGCTGGTGATGCAAATCGAAACCCGCCTGCGGGAACGGACTGGAGCGGCCGTTACCAATTTTACGGCGCAACTACCCAAGCCACACTCCGACCTGGCGCGCGAATCGCTGAAAGATCCCTACCGACTCGATTTTCTCGGGCTGGGTAAAGATGCCGAGGAACGAGCGATTGAAACGGCGCTGGTGCGGCACATCACCCAGTTCCTGATCGAACTCGGCGCGGGCTTCGCCTTCGTTGGCCGACAAGTGCATATCGAGGTCGGTGGCGATGATTTCTTCATCGACCTGTTGTTTTACCATCTCAAGTTGCGTTGCTACGTGGTGGTGGAACTCAAGGCTGGTCCGTTCAAGCCCGAACACACCGGGCAACTGAGCTTCTACCTCAGCGTCGTGGACGCTGAAATCAAGCATCCGGACGACAACCCAACCATCGGCTTGCTGCTGTGTAAAAGCCAGAACCGCGTGGTGGCCGAGTACGCTTTACGGGACATCAACAAACCTATCGGCGTGGCGGAATACCAGTTGATCAGCGCACTGCCCGCCGAGCTGCAAACTAACCTGCCCAGCATCGAGCAGATCGAGCGGGAATTGGGCGACGCCAACGAGGAGTCCGGATGAGCCGCTGCCTCACCGCCCTGCATGTAGGCAACTTCAAGGCCTTTGCCGACACCCAGCGCATCCCGCTCAAGCCCATCACCCTGATTTTCGGCCCCAACAGCGCGGGCAAGTCCAGTTTCATCCACAGTCTGGCGCTGGCCCACGAAGCCCAGTTTGGCCGCGACAAGCGCAGTCTCGCCCGCCTCGATGTCTATCACACCGATATCGGGGGCAGCAGTATCGATCTCGGCGGGTTTCGCCAGTATGTCCATCGCGGCCAGGCCAACCGCCGGGTGGAATGGGGCGCAGAACTGACGGTCGCAAACCTCGGCGGACGCCTTGCGCAGTTGCTCGCGCCGGTGAACACGATCACGGTAACACTCTCCCTGGGCATCGAACTGGACGATCAGGACCGTCCCAAGCCTGGCGCTGAGCCGAAGGTGGAGGCCATCGACATCAGCGCCGATAACGCCGAACTGCTGCGCATGAGCCGCCGCCGTTCGGACGCCCACGGCAGCCTGTTGCGACTGGACCGCCTGGATGCCGCCCATCCAGTCTTCCGACAAGTGCTTAAGGCCATCGTCGAATCCGCCACCACTTCCGAGGAAATGCGCCCGGAAGACTTCGAGGGTGCCAACGCGACCATCGCCGACCTGCTGCCCGAGTTGCAGGTCCGTGTCGAACAGCTCTTCCCGGCTGCTGTGGAACTTCCCAAGGCCGAAGGCGCGGAACTCTCGCCGGTGAGCCTGTTGTTCCCGATCAGCAAGGGCAATCGCCGCGAAGACATCGCCCAAGCTATCCGCTTCTATTTACCTCGCGCGATCAATGACCTCGTCAAAGGACTTTCCGAGGTTCTGGCCGACGAACTCAAGCGCCTTCAGTACCTCGGCCCCCTGCGCTCCTTCCCGCCCCGACACCTTGCCTTTGCCGAATACGAAGACGCCAACTGGTACGCCGGAGGCGGCTATGCGTGGGATGTGATGCGGCGCGATGACCAAGTGCGCGAGGCAGTGAATAGCTGGCTTGGATCAAGCAAGCTGCAAACCCGCTACAAGCTCGTCGTGCGTTCGCTAGCTGCTGTGGATCAGTTGCAGGAACCCATCGCGAATGCCCTCGAAAGCATTCCAACGGATGCACTCGGTCTGAAAGCGAAATTCTTCGATGAGCAAGAACCTGTCTCAGTCGATGATGGAACTTATCTGACACGCCCAGACATTTCACATCTTGTGGAATCCATTTATCCGGAAATTCGCGATACCG
>WBUJ01000130.1 GCA_008933795.1 Candidatus Contendibacter sp.
TAGGACAGCGGAAAGCGTCCGGTGCGGCGCGCGGCCCGCCGTTGCCGCTCGGCCTCGCGCGGGCGGTCCAGTTCCGCCACGGCCCGGCGCTGAAGCCAGAATAGATAGCCCATCAGCAGCAGCAGCATGATCAGGGTAATAAACACCACCAGCAGAGCGATCCGTTGGACGAGGAGCGGATTCACGGCGGGTCGGCCTGGCGACCGCGTTGGCTAGCGGCGTCCTGCATGAACCGGCTGAGATCCTGCTCGAACTTTTGCAGCTCCTGCGGGCGGGTCGGCACGGCCGGCGCGGCAGTGGAATCCGCTGGCGGCGGCATGCGCGCCGCTGGTGGCGACTGGCCCAGCCAGCGGGCCAGGGTCAGGCCGATGATGGCCAGCACGACCAGCAGCAGGACGATGCGCGCATGGCGCTTCTCCTTATCCGTGCAAGCGCGCGAAGCCACGGCCGGCCACACGCTCAATACCGCGCCGGTTGACGGCGAACATAGCCCGTGCCGACCCTTCGAGTATCATCCAGAAATCAGATTGATATATGAAAACCATCTAATGGATATATTAATGATATCAATTTGATTCTCGATCCAGCTTTTCGACGATGGCTTCCAGAATCCAGGTATGGCGAGGTAGCCGCACCGGACGCGCCCGCAGGGCCTGATCCAGGCGCTGGCCGATCTCGCTGGGGATGCGCAGAATCACCGAGGCCACCTTGGGCTTGCCCGACCCAGCGGCGGGTTCCGGGTTGGGAACGCTGCCGCCCCTGTTGATTAAATAGTCGATATCGACCTTTGGCGGTTCGCCGGCTGGCACCGAGGGTTGCGGTTTGCGGGTGATACTCATGGAAGGCGCCTTATCGTAAAGTACTTTCTTCAGCCTTTGGGTATATCAAAAACATATTTTAAAGATATCTATTGGATATCGAACAGGTATCTAAACAGAGCGTTTATTTCCTGCGTGGCCTTGGGGTCCTGCTGTTTGAGTTCGGTCACGGCCAGGCCCTGTGACGCGGCGTTGCCGAACGCCTTGCGGGTACCGATGGGCGTATCGAGGTATTCAAGCCCCCCCGCTTCCCGCAGCAACTCCGCCGCCTCGTCGTTATCCCGGCCTTGTGGATCGGCGCGATTGAGAAAGACGTAGGCTTTGAGTCGGGGGTTGGCCGCGCGCATCTCCTCGACCAGGTTCGCCACCTTTTCGAGCGTCCACACATCGAACGAGCGGGGCACGAACGGCACGATCAGCTTGTCCGCCACGGTCAGGGTGGCCCGCTGGCTGGTCGTATCGCGCCCGCCCGTGTCGATCACGATATCGTCGTATTTCTTCGCCAGCCGCAGCGTCTCGGTCCGGACCGATGCGCCCGTCAGCTTGATGCTGGTGTAGCCCGCCCCTTCTGGCAGCCGCTCGTTGCGGAGCGCGGTAAAGTCCGTAGCGGTTTCCTGGTCGTCTGCATCGATCAGTAGCACGTCCCGCCCTTGCAAGGCACGCATGACCGCGAGATGGGTAGCGACGGTTGTTTTCCCGGAACCGCCCTTGATACCGCCGGCAACGATAATCATGAAGATATCCCTTTAGTATCAATATGATAATGGGAATATATATTTTAGATATCCTAAATATATCTTTAGGATATCATTCCGGTCAAGAACGAACGTCGGGGACGCGGCTGGCGCGAAGGTAGTTTCCCACCCGGAGAGATTGGCGGCGTTCTCAGGTATCCAACTCCCATAATTATTACTGAAATAAAAGTTTCAGTAAGCTAAAATTGAAATTAACGTCACATCGGCAGGGTCAACCCCTCTTGAATAGGCCCGAATTGGCGGGATTGGCTCAAGATGACGAAAACCGGTTTCAAACCAGAATAACGCAAATAGTCATTTCAGTTAACCGCAACCGCGCCCGCCGCGCACCAGGATACGGCGGGGCGGATGGAGGATCGCCATGAGTTTCGACCGCGAAATCTTCGACGCGGCCTGCCAGGAGTTCCTGGCCCACCTGCGCTACGCGCGGGGGCACAGCCCGCGCACCTGCTACAGCTACCACTCCGATCTGGGCATCTGGGCGGCGTGGTTGACGGAAGCCGGCAAGGATTGGCAGCGGGTCAAGGCGCAGGACGTGGAGCAGTTCGCCGCCTGGCAGTTGCGGGAAAAAGGGGTCGGCGCGCATCTGGTCTCCCGGCGGATGAGCTGCTTGAGCACCTTCTACCGCTGGGCCAAGAAGAACGAGATCGTAGCGGACGACCCGGTGTATCTGGCCGACAAGCCCAAGCGGCCCCAGCGCATCCCGGTGTGGCTGGAGAAGGAGGAGCAGGCCCACCTCGAAGCGGCGGTGCGACGGGTGGACGACATCCCGGAGAACATCTTCGGCATCCGGCGGGAGCATCTGCGGACGATCCGGCAACGCTACGAAATGCTGTTCGGCTTGCTGCTGAATTCCGGCCTGCGGATCAGCGAGGCCCTCGGCCTGAAGGTGCGGGACGTGCGGCTGCGCGATGGGGCGGCGGTGGCGGTGCGGGTGATCGGCAAGGGCGACAAGGAGCGGCTGGTGCCGCTGCCGGACAAGTTCGGGCAAGTGTTCGGGTTCTGGCTCAAAAGCCAGCCGGCGGAAGAGTACGTGTTCGCCCAGAAGCCCAAGGGGAAGCCGCCGGGGGCGCACGCGGCGCGGGCCTACTTGCGCCGGCTCAAGGACAAGGCGCAGATCGCCAAGCCCATCACCCCCCACAAGCTGCGCCACACCTACGCCACCAATCTGCTGAACGCCGGGGCCGAGTTGGTGGACATTCAGGCGCTGCTCGGCCACGTCAACCTGGCGACGACGCAGATCTACACCCACGTCGATCAGGACCGCATATGGCGGCGGTGGTCAACAAGCTGTGAGTTCGGGCACCCGCCCGGTTCCGGCCGTCGCGCTGGACCGATTCGGCCTGCTGTGCGCGGTGCTGGCGGCGGTCGGCTTTTCCTTCAAAGCCATCCTGGTCAAGCTCACCTATCGATACGGGGTGGACGCCGAAACCCTGCTGGCCTTGCGCATGGCGTTCAGCCTGCCGTTCTTCATCGCCATGGGTTGGATGAGCGCCCACCGCGCCACTCGCCGGTTGACGCCGCATGATGGGGCCTGGCTGTTCGGGCTGGGGTTGTTGGGTTACTACCTGGCCAGCTATCTGGACTTTCTCGGTCTGCATTACATCAGCGCGGCGTTGGAGCGGCTGATCCTGTTCGTCTATCCCACCCTGGTCGTGCTCCTCTCGGCCCTGTGGCTCGGCCAACCGCTGACGCGCCGGGCGCTGGGCGCGCTGGCGCTGTGCTACGCCGGCATCGCGCTGGCGGTGGCGCACGATCTGCGCCTGGCCGGGACGGCGCGGGACCTCGCGCTCGGCGGCGCTCTGGTGTTCGGCAGCGCCTTGTCCTACGCCCTCTATCTGCTGGGCAGCGGGCGGGTCGTGGGCCGGCTCGGTGCGCTGCGGGTGACGGCCCTCGCTTCCCTCATTGCCTGCGGGCTGGGGATCGGGCAGTTTCTGCTGTTGCGCCCGCTCGCCGCGCTGGCCCAACCGTGGCCGGTTTATGGGTTGGCCCTGGCGATGGCGCTGTTTTCCACGGTGTTGCCGGTGTGGGCCGTGTCGGAAGCGATCCGCCGAATCGGGGCGGGTCCGGTGGCCTTGACCGGCAGCCTGGGACCTATCGTGACCCTGCTGCTGGCGTGGCTCCTGCTCGATGAGGCGTTGGGCGGGGCGCAACTGATCGGCGCCGCCCTGGTGATCACCGGGGTGATGGTGATAGCACGGCGGTAAGTGATCCATGCCCCAAAGAACCTCCCGGTTCGTCCCTGGAGGGAACGAGTTCACGAGCGGCCTTGGGAGTGAGTTTCAGCGATGACCAGCCCTCTCTTCGAGACCACACACCCGGGCGAACCCTGGCCGGAGCGGCTGGGACCGGGCGCGGTACGGCTGCACGGCTTCGCCCTCACGGAGGCCCCGGCGCTGATCGCCGAGGTGGCGCGTATCGCGGAGTCCGCGCCATTTCGCCACATGATCACCCCGAGCGGTCATCGGATGGCGGTGGCGATGACGAATGGTGGCGCGTTGGGATGGGTGTCGGATCGGACCGGTTACCGCTATGAACCTCTGGACCCATTGACCGGTCGGCCCTGGCCGCCGCTGCCCGATTGCTTTCTACGGCTGGCCCAGGACGCGGCGGCCCAGGCCGGGTTTGCGGGCTTTGTTCCCGATGCCTGTCTGATCAATCGCTACCAGCCAGACGCGCGTCTGTCCCTGCACCAGGACCGGGACGAGCGGGACCTGAGCGCGCCCATCGTGTCGGTTTCCCTCGGTTTGCCAGCGGTGTTTCTGTGGGGCGGTCTGAAGTGGAAGGACCCGACCCGCCGCATTCCCTTGGTCCATGGCGACGGGCTGGTGTGGGGCGGTCCCGACCGGTTGCGGTATCATGGCGTGCTGCCGCTCAAAGCCGGCCAGCACGCGCTGCTGGGCGAACAGCGGATCAATCTGACGTTCCGCCAAGCCGGGTGAAAAGGGGCAACGACGGGAACCCAGCCCCTCGGGCGGGAGAACCGGCTGAAAGGCGAGTTCGCCCGCGCGGCGGGGCAGAAGCCGGTGTCCGCCCAAGCGGCCCGCGCCTACCTGCGGGGGATGCTGGAGAAGGCAGGCATCGACAAGAAGATTTCCCCACATAAGCGCCATACTTACGCCACCAATCTCCTGAACGCCGGCGCAGAACTGGTGGACATAAAGGCGTTACTGGGTCATGAGAGCGTCGCTACCACCCAGATTTACACCAACGTCGGCCAGGCGCGGATGGAGCAGGTGGTGGCGAGGTTGTGAGTGGTAGGGAGGTTGTGAGTGAATGGTCAGGGATGCATGGCAAAAGGTAAGATCTGGCCCCCGGCCTGCTCACCTATCGGGATCAGACTCCGATCTATAAGCCTGGGTCTACTCGATGACAGACAAGAGCAGGCACCTGGCGAGCTAACGCCGCACAGGCATCCACGACGCCAACGGCGGGTGGAGGCGCAGGATGTGAACCGGTGGGTTGTCGAGCCGTGGTATACAGCAGCGCGCGAATCTGTTCAGGGGAACGCTGGGGGTCTTGCTGGATCAGCAGAGCGACGATGCCGGTCACATGGGCAGCGGCCAGCGAGCTGCCGGAGAGCAGGTCATAGCGGTCCTGGGGTATGGGCGCAACGATATCAATGCCGGGAGCAGCGGCAACGAAGGCGGGGGCCTGCCAGCGTGGCCAAACTACGTGCCCACGCGGGTCACAAGCCATCACCGGGATGACCGTGTTGAGCAGGGCGGGAAAGCCGGGATCGTCCCGATTTTCCAGGGTCGCGGCGACGACCACAATGCCCCGGTTCTCCGCTGCGGTTAACAACCGGGTTAGCAGCGCATCGGGACCGCCGCCCAAGCTTAGGTTGATCACCTTCGCCTGATGGTTAATAGCGAAATCAAGGGCTTTCGCGAGAGTCCAACTACTGCACCGGGCTTTGGCGCTAGCTGAATCCGGATACCAGCAGGCTTTCGCGACGGTGAGCGCTGCATCGGGCGCGATGCCGTCGAGTCCAGCTCCGGCTTGGGCCGCACGAGCGCCGATCACTCCGGCAACCGCAGTTCCGTGGGTATCGGTGGCAAAAGAGGGTTCACCGCCGTCCACAAAGTTTTGCGTCGCCACGATACGCCCCTGCAAATCCGGGTGGTGGGTGTCAGCGCCCGTATCGATAACAACTACTGAGACTCCCTGCCCGGTACTGATGGATTGTACTTGATCGGCGTGAATCAACCGCGCTCCATACGCCAAACGGATATAAGCCAGCGAAGACACATTCACTGCGGCCAAGCCTTCAAACGGTTGATTAGGCTGAGCGAGTTGAACCCGTGAATCCGCCCGCAAGCGGGTCAGGATCGCTTCCATCGACTGTTCCAAGGGTACTTGAAAGACCAGACATTGCACCCCGATGGAGGTCAGGGGAAACGCGCCCACTCGCCGCAGTTGGTGCCGGGTTTGTAGGTCTTGGGCGATAGTATCCCACTGGGTGCGTTCTGCTTCGGCGAGCGCCACGATGATCTGCCGGGATTGCAGTTGCTTGGGTACGCCCGGTTCGGAAAGGGTATCGGGACCGCCGCCGCCGGGTTCGGGGAGTGTCGCGCACGCGGCAAGTGCGAAGAACGCCACGCCCATCAAGCCTTTCACGATGCGGTGGACGAAACGTAATCCGGTCGCGGTTTTCACGGTGTTTTTACCTCGGGCAGCGGTTCAGCTAGGCGCACCTGGGGATGCGCACGTAATACGGCGAGCGCGTGCGACAATGCGGTTGCTGGAGTCGAATCGCCGGGGGCAAGGGCGACGGTGTAAACACCCAGAACGCTGGGGCCGGCGACCAACTGCCCGCCAATCTCGTCCAGCAACGTTTGGAGATCACCCACCGTGAGAAGGTCGGCAAAGACCACGCGCGCCTGGATGGCCGTCACCGTTGGGTGACCTTCTCCACGGGACAGCGTTTCGTAGCTCGTCTCGGCAGTCGGTGACATCGGGAGCCAGACCGCCGCCGCTAGGGCCGCTACGGCCAGACTCTCAAACGCTAAGGTCCAGCGCACCGGAGACGGCGTAGCCCAAAGCCAATCCATCATTTGCTGGAGCAACGATGGACGGGCCTTGGCGGATTGAATGGATGCTGGCGGGGTCGCTAACCGGTCAATCTCGGCCATCAGGCGGTTGAAATGCCCAGCCGGCGGTCGCCATGTTTCCTCATCCGGTTGATGGACGAGGGTGGCGAAGGCATCGCACTGTTCCAGATTCATCCGGCAGGTGAGGCAGTAGTCAAGATGCTGCTCGACGGTCGCTTTTTCGGCCACGGTCAGGGTGCCGTTGGCGTACCAGGGTAGGAGTTCTTCGATTTCACTGTGGGCGAGATCGAGAATCGGTGGGTCTGTCATTGGGGTATTCATGGCAACGACTCCGGTGCCACAACGAATTCGCCGTGACCGCATTGAGCTAACAGGTGGGCCAATTTCTTGCGTGCGTGGAACATTCGGGTTTTCACCGTATTCACCGGGCAGCCCATGATCCCGGCAATTTCCAGGTAAGAGCGCTCTTCGCCAAAGGTCAGTTCAATCACCGCACGGTGTTCCGGCGATAGTCGATCCAGCGCCCAGGCCAAGGCTCGGCCCAGTTCCCAGCCCATCACCGTGCATTCTGGGTGGTGCGGTTCGACTGCCAGCAGTGCCTCCTTCGGCTCTTCCAGGTCATTGCCTGGCGGTGACAAGGCGTTGAAAGACACTTCCGAGCGGGAGCGCCCGGCGCGCCGCAGCGCCTTGAGTCCCTTGTGGTGGGCGATGCCAAACAGCCAGGTCAACAAGCGCCCCTGCGCAGGATCGAAGCGGTCGGCGTTTTGCCAGACGGCCAGCATGACGTCGTTCACGGCTTCATCCACCAGTTCGGGCCGCTTCAGCAGTTTCAGCAGATAGCTGCCGAGGCGCGGCGCATAACGTTCGTAAAGGATTTTAAAGGCGTTTCGATCCTGGGACGCCACCGCGCGCATCAGTTCCAGCGTGGCGGGATCCGTTTCTCCTTCGGTGGTCGCCCGCGCCACCCGGGCGCTCATCGGTTCATCCATCGTGTGCTCTCCATATGCGGTATTCCCCCTTCGGACCGGAACGGTTCAATTCAACCATGAGGCCCTTGGGGTTACCGTGTCAGCGTTCTGGCAACCGGACAATCTGCCGCAGCCTCAAGTGCCCAAGACACGGGCAAATTGCGAAGACATAGTATATATGTTATTGATTTATATGGCTACGGCTTTAGCCCGCGCTTTAGCCGCGCAAGCGGCAGCCGTGGTACAAACCACCGCCTTCAGGCGTCGCGCCCTTCAGGTGGCGGTTCAATCCGCCGCAAAGCGTTTCAGGCGGGGGTTTATCCCCCGCCAGCTCAACCTACCGGCTTTAGCCGGTAAGTCATTGAGTTTTAAAGATGTAAAAATATGTCTTTCTGCATTGAACCTTGGCGCACCTGGCGGGGAAATCTCAAGTAACTAATGTAAACTCGCAGAGGTACGACCATGCCCAACGAACGTTCTCCCGCCAAGCCGTTGCCCCCCTCTTATGTGCCGCCCAATGGGACTGCATATACCGTCAAAGACGGCGATGATTGGTACTCCGTGGCGCGCGATCATCAGCGGGATGTCTACGCGCTCATCTATTTCAACTTCCAGACCCTGATGCCCGAAGAAGTGAATTGGTACCTGAAACGGAATGTGGGCTGCAACGTCACCAAAGATGGCCAGAATTGGGCGTTCAGTTCCAGGCTTAAGCCAGGGAAAATTTACATCCCGCCGACGAGCTACATCTTCGATCCGACCGTCATCACCACCAAGCCCCCACTGAGGATCGATTGGGCATCCGCCCTCAACTATCCGCATGGCGGCGTCCATAAAACCCAATTCGTTTTGGAAGTCGTCGACGCCGTGATCATCGGACTGGAAATCGCCGAAGTGGCCGGGGTCCTTGCCATTGCCGCCCCCTTCGTGGGCGCAGCCGTGGTCGTCTTGATCATTGGCAATGCGCACGCCGATGCCATTGCAAAGCTGAAGAAGGATCAAATGATGGACGGGTATAGCCTGGGGATCGTGCTGGGCGTCAACGGGGCGCGGCCTGTCTATGTGAAGAACAACTTCTTCAAGCATTTCCCGGTGCATAACGCGGTCTATCCCGAACAAGGCAAGAGTTTGCAGAACGCCTACAATCAAGCCATGGTGGCTGGGTATGCCACCGGCAGGAAGTTAAACAACGTGCAAATTGTCAACCTGCTTGGAGACCTGCACGCGCGCATGGGGGGCGATGATGTTGTCATCCAAAAGTACGGCAAGGGTGTTTCCGACGCAAAGAAGTGGAGCGAGGGTGCGAAGCAACGATACTACAGGGATGCCGCAAGCGCCTTTAAGATTGCGCACCTTCGATGATAGAAGGATGAGGGATACGCAATTCCTGCTGGTTCCATCCACTGTGCGGATAGGTGATCGCAACCCTAAATTAGTTGTGGATGTAGGTTGCCATGAAAGTACAGGCTTTCATCGTCCGGGGTGACGTTCCAAACGACATAATCGTTGGGTTAGCGCGCTGCGCGCTAACCCAACAAGATCAAAATGTTGGGTTACGGCCTATGGCCTAACTGAACCTACAAATTCACAAATCATCTAGGAACGCTATATCGCTTTTGGCTTCCCAAAAACTCCCTCAACGGCTCCGGTATCCGCTCCACCTCCCGTTCCTCCCCCGCTCCCAGCGTCACCGCCGCCTCCCCCGGCTTGAGCCAGAACTGCACGATCACCTCGCCCCGGACGGCGACGAGATCGAGCCACGGCTCCAACTCTTGAGCGCGGGCGTAGTGCAGTTGCAGGATGCCGCCCCGGTAGCTGGCCGGGTTGTAGCTGTCCACGCGGTCCAGCCGCCCGGTCAGCGCCGGCCCCCGGCCATCGGGCATCTCCACCTCCCCCAGCAGGTAGTAGGGCCGGCTCTGGTCAATCCGGCTGAGCAGCCCGCGCAAGGTATGTCCCTGCATCGCCACCCGCTCGGCCACCACCCGCAACGGCTCGCCTTCGATCAACCGGGCCTGCAGCGGATAGAGGTTGTGGTGGGTCGGGCTCGGCCCCACCGCCCGCAACTCGCCCTCCCGCTCCACGATCAGGCCGTTTTGCCACACCCCGACCACCGGGAACCGGCCCTGAACGGCTTGCAGGGTGAGGTTATCAGTCGCGGTCAATTCCAGCGCGTACCAATGGGTCCCGGCCACCCGCTGGTATTGCTCCCGCGCGATGTCGAAGTTTTGGAGCAGGGCCTGCAAGCCATCCCGAAAGCCCATCTGACTGAGCGGAACCAGCGCCGTCGCCGCGACCAGCAACCCGGACAGCAGGATCATCTCCCCCTTGCTGCCCACTTGCAGCCGCCAGTTGCGGTTGCCGGGCGTCACCACCCGCAGCGGGGAGGGCCAGAACAGATCCACCCCGCGCACGTTCAGCATGTCCAGCCACAGATGGGACCAGGTGCCGCCCACCACCGCCCAGTAGTACAGCGGCTGGACCCACCACAACGGCGCGGCCAGGGCAGCGACGGCCAGCAGCATGACGGCGGAATGGGTCAGGGTGCGATGGCCAAAGCGCCGTTCCAGGGGCACGGCGACGAACCAGAACAGCCGGCCGATTTTGGCAGGGGGCCGGTCCACGTCCGGCAGCAGGCTGGCGACGGCCCGCCAGCAGCCAGCCAACCCAGTCGGGTGGGTAGCCGAACCGGGTCGCGCCGCCCAGGTCGAGGACGGAGGCGAAGGCGAGATGGGTGCCGAGGGTCATCCCTCGTCCTCCGGTCGAGTCCATGCCTGCTTCACTGTCCAGGCCATCAGCGCGACCGCGCCGACCCGGATCAGAACTGCCAGTGCGGTATCGTGATTC
Organism: Candidatus Contendibacter sp.; assembly: GCA_008933795.1. GTDB lineage: Bacteria > Pseudomonadota > Gammaproteobacteria > Competibacterales > Competibacteraceae > Contendibacter. Next base: position 10,440 of record WBUJ01000130.1, read on the forward strand.
AACAGGCCCCACCGGCTCAGGATTTCGGTCCAGTCGTGGAAGTCCTCGGGGTCCAGGCCGCCGACCAGCGGCAGTTGGTGCGCGCGGGCGTCGGCCACGTAGCGGGCGATATTCAGCCCATTCTCGGCGAGCCAGAGCAGACCGACGTAAAAGCCATACCGCTGTTCCCGGCGATGGAACTCCCAGGCGCAGGCGGCGGGCAGCAGCAGTTGCATCAGGGTGCCGCCGTACACGCTCAATCGGGCCGACAGCAGGCCGAAAATCGGATGCCCTGCTTCATGAAAGGCCAGGTTGGCGCTGTCGAGAATGGGAATCCAGCCCCAGAGCGCATGACTGAGCAGCAGCAACCCGGCCAGGAGGGTCAGCAGCAGGGGCGGCCAGCGACTGGAAGGGTGGGTCATGGCCTAGGTCATTCATCACAGAACGCGCGGGCCTCGTGAATCACCCGGTCGCTCAGGTAGAAGCCCGCCTCCTGGCGCAGCCGCTCCAGCAGCGGCCCGACCTCGGCGATCAGGCCGGGCGCTTTCGCTTCGATCAGCACGCCCACCACGCCCACCGTTTTCAGCCCCAAGCGTTGCGCCGTGCGCCGGCCTTCCTGCTCGTCCATCAGCACGAAGGGCGGCGAACATTCTACCGCCAGGGCGATGGTTTCCGCCTCGCCCGGATCGAGCCGTTCCCGCAAGGCCAGCACCAGGGGGCGATTGACCGCCGCCCGCCGCCTGATCCAGTCCGCCGCCGCCACTTCATCGCGACCCGGCCAGGCGCGGCCGCCGGCGTTCAACTCCGCCCAGACCACCTCGGGGATCAGCAATCCGCCGTACAGTTGTCGGAGCAGATCGAACTGGCCGATGGCGGCCAGATTGGTCAGCGGCGAGGTATTGCTGACCGGAACGGTCACGGCAGGCGACCCAGCGCGCGCAAGGTGGCGATGTCGTCCTGCACGTCGGCCGTATCGTAGTGCGCCTCGATGCGCCGCAGACCCAGCCACTGCCGAAACTCCCACAGGCTCAGGTCGGCCAGTTCGCGCGCCTTGCCGAGCGACAGCCGCCCCTGGGCATAGAGCGCCAGCGCCAGTTCACGCCGCAGTTCGTGGGTATTCATCTGGGCGGCGTCCAACACCCCTTGCGGGATTTCAAGCGTCGCGGTGGCTTCTTCCGGCATGATGACGGCTCCGTTCCAGGTAAGGTTGTCGATGATGGACAGTATGCCGGATCGGGTGTTCGGCGCTAATTCGCTTTCCCCGCGCCCCTAAACAGGAACACGCGGATCGAAATGACCACCGCCGCCAGCATCCCGGCGAAGATGTACAGCTCGGTGTCGCCGGTGCCGATGGCCAGGTAGCGCGCCCCGACCACCGAGGCCAGCGCCACGATCAGCACCGGGGTGAAATCCAGGTAGCGCACGCCCGCCGCGTGGCGCAGCTCCCGAATCTTGCGC
>WBUJ01000131.1 GCA_008933795.1 Candidatus Contendibacter sp.
GGTGGGTTGGTTTTTTGACGTTGATCTGGCGCAACGACGGCGCGGCTCTCGTTCCGCCGTTTCAGGAACGGCGATCGGCTCGACGCGACGGTCATGAAAAAGGGCGCTCATCGCGCCCTTTTTTCATGGTTCAAGGCTTGGCGGAATCAGGTGTTGATCTTGTGCAGGGCGCGGCCATGGACCGACAGCGCTGCCTCGTGCATGGCCTCATACAGGGTCGGATGGGCGTGGATGGTGCGGGCCAGATCCTCGCTGCTGGCGTGGAATTCGATCGCCAGCACCGCTTCCTGCACCAGTTCCGACGCGAACGGGCCGATGATATGGCAGCCCAGCAGCGTATCGTTCTCGGCGTGGGCCAGCATCTTGACCATGCCGGCCGCAGCCTCCATGGCCTTGGCCCGACCGTTAGCGGCGAACGGGAAGGTGCCGATCTTGTAGGGGATGCCCTCGGCCTTGAGCGCCTGTTCGGTCTTGCCGACCCAGGCAATTTCCGGATTGGTGTAGATCACCCAGGGAATCGCGTCGTAGTTCAGATGCCCATGTTGGCCAGCAATGTTCTCAGCCACCATGATGCCTTCCTCGGAGCCTTTGTGCGCCAGCATCGGCCCGCGCACCACGTCGCCGATGGCGTAGACGCCCGGCAGATTGGTCTCGCAGGCGTCATCCACGTGGATGTAGCCGCGATCGTCGAACAGCAGATCGGCCTCGGGTGCGGCGACGTTGTCGGTGTTGGGCCGACGACCGACCGACACCAGCAGCTTGTCCACCGTGATCTCGTGATCGCCGTCCTTGTCCTTGAAATGGACTTTGACGCCATCGGCGGTCTTCTCGGTCGCGGTCACCCGCGTGCCCAGCCGGATGTCCAACCCCTGCTTCTTGAACTGGCGCAGGGCGTCGCGGGCGATCTGCTGGTCGGCCAGGGCGAGGAAATCCTCGACCGCTTCCAGCATGATGACCTTGGAACCCAGTCGGTTCCACACGCTGCCCAGTTCCAGGCCGATCACGCCGGCGCCGATCACGCCCAGGGTCTTGGGCACCACGCGGAAATCCAGCGCGCCGGTCGAATCCACGATCAGCCCCTCGGCGTTGTCCGCCGGCGCGGCGCCGATATCGATCGGCTTGGAGCCGGTGGCGATGATGACGTGGTCGGCGCCGACCACGTCCACCGAACCGTCGCGGGCGGTGATTTCGACTTGGCGGTTAGCCAGCAGCTTGCCGTGGCCCTTGAGCCACTCGACGCCGTTGGCCTTGAACAGCGCACCGATGCCGTTGGTCAACTGCATCACGATGTCTTCCTTGCGCGCCATCATCTTGTCGAGGTTGAGCGTGACGCCTTCGACATGGATGCCGTGGCTGTCCACGCCTTCCTTGAGCTGATGATAGTGTTCGGACGATTCGAGCAGGGTCTTGGACGGAATGCAGCCCACGTTCAGGCAGGTGCCGCCCAAGGCCGGCTCGTCCTTGAAGTTGATCCACTTCTCCACGCAGGCGGTTTCCAACCCCAGTTGCGCGCACCGGATCGCCGCCACGTAACCGGCCGGGCCGCCGCCGATGACGACCACATCGTAAGTTTTAGCCATTGCTTGCACCTTCATTACAGGGTAAGGGGTGAATCCGCTATCAGACGTTCAAAAGCAGCCGGGCCGGGTCTTCGATGCCTTCCTTGATGGCGACCAGGAAGGTCACGGCCTCGCGCCCGTCAATGATGCGGTGATCGTAGGAGTGGGCCACGTACATCATGGGCCGGATCACCACCTGACCGTTTTCCGCCACTGGCCGATCCTTGGTGGCGTGCATGCCCAGGATGCCGCTCTGCGGCGGGTTGAGAATCGGGGTAGACAGCAGCGAGCCAAACACGCCGCCGTTAGTGATGGTGAAGGTGCCGCCGGTCATTTCCTCGACTGTCAGCGTCCCCTCCTTCGCCTTCTTGCCGAACTCGCCGATGGCCTTCTCGATGTCGGCCACGCTCATCTGGTCAACGTCGCGCAGGATCGGCACCACCAGACCACGCGGCGAGGACACCGCCACGCCAATGTCGTAGTAGCCGTGGTAAACGATGTCGTTGCCGTCAATCGAACCGTTGACCGCCGGGAACTGCTTGAGCGCCTCGACCACCGCCTTGACGAAGAAGCCCATAAAGCCCAGCCGCACGCCGTGCTTTTTCTCGAACTGATCCTTGTAGCGGGCGCGCAGATCCATCACCGGCTTCATGTTGATTTCGTTGAAGGTGGTCAACATGGCGGTGGTGTTCTTGGCCATCAGCAGCCGTTCGGCGATGCGGGCGCGCAGCCGGGTCATCGGCACGCGCTGCTCCACCCGACCACGGGCATCGGGCGCCAGCGGCGCGGCGGGTGCGGCGACGGGAGCCGGAGCTGCGACCGGAGCGGGCGCGGCGGCGGCAACCGGAGCCGCGACCGGAGCGCCCGACTTGAGCGCATCGAGATACGCCAGCACGTCGGCCTTGGTGACCCGCCCTCCGCGACCGCCGCCCGGAATTTTGCTGACATCCAGACCGTGTTCGGCAGCCAGCCGGCGCACCGCCGGACTCAACCCTTCCAAATCAACCTCGGTCACCGCCCCCACCGGAGTCGGGGCAGCGGGAGCCGGCGCCGGTGCGGCGACGGCTGGGGCGGGAGCCGGAGCCGCTGTCCCGGCGACCGCGCCTTCCTCCAGGGTGGCGATCACCTCACCCGTGGTTACGATGTCGCCTTCCTGCCGCAGGATTTGGCCGAGGACGCCATCGGCGGGGGCGGGAATGTCCAGCACTACCTTGTCGGTTTCCAGGTCCACGAGGTTTTCGCCCCGCTTTACCGGATCGCCCGGCTTCTTTTTCCAGTTGACCAGGGTGCCGTCGGAGACGGATTCGGGCAGGGACGGGACTTTCACTTCTACGGTCATTTTATCGGTTTCCCTTGGGGTTCCGGGTGATTTCAGCCTGGGCCATGGTGGTTACTGGCCCAGGGCCTCGTTGACGAGTTTTTGCTGTTGTTCGATGTGGACGCTGTAATACCCCACGGCCGGCGAGGCCGAATGCGGGCGGCCGGCGTAGCGGATCTTGAGATTTCGCGGCAGACCCCGATCCAGGTGATGCAGGCACTCGAACCAAGCGCCCTGGTTCATGGGTTCTTCCTGGCACCAAGCGACGTCGGCCAAGTTCGGATACTGATTCAGCGTCTGGTTGTAAAGCGCCTGCGGGAACGGATAAAGCTGCTCGACGCGGATGATGGCGACATGGTCCAGCTTGCGTTCGCGCCGGGCCTCCAGCAGGTCGTAGAACACCTTGCCGCTGCACGCCACCACCCGGGTGATTTGCGCCGGATCGTGCAGGTCGATCTCCGGGATGATCTCCTGGAAGCGGCCTTCGGTCAGATCCTCCAGGTTGTTCACCGCCAGCCGGTGCCGCAACAGGCTCTTCGGACTCATCACGATCAGCGGCTTGCGGAAAGCGCGCTTCATCTGCCGGCGCAGCATGTGGAAGCACTGGGCTGGAGTCGAGGGCACCACCACCTGGATGTTGTTCTCGGCGCACAGTTGCAGGTAGCGCTCCAGCCGGGCCGAGGAGTGTTCCGGCCCCTGGCCTTCGAAGCCATGCGGCAGCAGCATCACCAGCCCGCACAGCCGGTCCCACTTGGTCTGGCCGGAGGTGATGAACTGATCGATCACCACCTGGGCGCCGTTGGCGAAGTCGCCGAACTGGCCTTCCCAGACGATCAGGCCGTTCGGCTCGGCGGTGGCGTAGCCGTATTCGAAGCCCAGCACCGCTTCCTCGGACAGGATGGAGTCGATGACGATGAAGCTCGGCTGGCCGGGGAACAGATTCATCAGCGGGACGTAGCTGGTCCCGTCCTTCTGGTTGTGCAGCACCGAGTGACGATGGAAGAAGGTGCCGCGCCCGCAGTCTTGGCCGGAGATGCGTACCTGATAGCCTTCCTTCAGCAGGGCGGCGTAGGCCAGATTCTCGGCGAAGCCCCAGTCCAGCGGCAGCGCGCCGGCGGCCATCTTGCGGCGGTCGTCCATGATCTTGGCGACGCGGGAGTGCAACTCCAGGCCCGCCGGTATTTTCAGCAGCCGGTCGGACAGCTCGCGGATCGTCTCCAGCGGCACGGCGGTATGCACCGGCGCGCTCCAGTCTTCGTCGAAGAACGATGTCCAGTCAATCGAATGCGGTCCCTTGACGTGCGGCAGCGTCGGCCGCGACACCTGTCGTCCGGCATCCATGTCGGCGCGATACTTCGCCTGCATCTCCTGGAAATCGCCCTCGGCGATCACGCCCTCGGCGACCAGCTTCTCGGCGTACAGGGTGGCGGTGGTCTTCCGCGCCCGGATCTTCTTGTACATCATCGGCTGGGTGGCGGCCGGCTCGTCGGCCTCGTTATGGCCCAGCCGGCGGTAGCAGATCATGTCGATCACCACGTCTTTGTTGAAGGTCATCCGGTACTCGACCGCCAGCCGGGTGACGAACAACACCGCCTCGGGATCATCGCCGTTCACGTGGAAGATCGGCGCTTGCAGCATCTTGGCCACGTCGGTGCAGTACAGCGCCGAGCGAGTATCCAGCGGGTTGCTGGTGGTGAAGCCGATCTGGTTGTTGATGACGATATGCACGGTGCCACCGGTGCGGTAGCCGCGCACCTGCGAGAATTGGAAGGTTTCCATGTTCACGCCCTGGCCGGCGAAGGCGGCGTCGCCATGGATCAGTAACGGCATCACCGTATTGAACGGCGGCGTTTCCGCGCCGGGTTGCCGCCGCCGCTCCATGCGGGCGCGCACCGAACCTTCCACCACCGGATTGACGATTTCCAGATGCGAGGGGTTAAAGGCCAGCGCCAGATGGATCGATCCACCCGGGGTTTGCACGTCCGAGGAGAAGCCCATGTGATATTTCACGTCGCCGGCGCTGCCGATCCGGCGCTTACCCTCGAATTCCTCGAACAGTTCGCTGGGCGACTTGCCGATGATGTTGACCAGCACGTTCAGCCGACCGCGATGGGCCATGCCGATGATGATTTCCTGCACGCCCTGCGCGCCGGCCTGCTGGATGATCTCGTCCAGCATCGGGATCAGGCTCTCGCCGCCCTCCAGCGAGAACCGCTTTTGCCCGACATAGCGGGTGTGCAAATAGCGCTCCAGCCCCTCGGCGGCCACCAGCCAGTGCAACAAGCCCTTGCGCTGCGCCGCGCTCAGCTCCAGCCGGGCGCGCTGGCCTTCCAGCCGCTGCTGAATCCAGCGCTTCTCGGCCGTTTCGTTGATGTGCATGTACTCGGAGCCGATGGCGCCGACGTACACGTCGCGGATCAGGCTCATGATGTCGCGCAGGGTCCATTGCGAGGGCGCCACCAGCGAACCGGTGTTGAACGAGGCGCTCATGTCGGCCTCGCTCAGACCGTGGTAGGCGGGGTCCAGTTCCGGTACCGGCGGCCGCTCACGCAGGCGCAGCGGATCGAGATCGGCGGCTTTGTGGCCCCGATTGCGGTAGGCGTTGATGATCCGTAGTACCGAGGCCTGCTTTTCGGCGGCTTCGGGGCTGAGAACTTGCACGCCTCTAGCGGCTTGCGGGCGCAGCGCCAGTTGAGCGAAGGAGTCGCGGATGGGACCGTGCGCGACCTCGCGGGCGCCCTGGGTTTGGGCCTGAAGGGTACGAAAATACTGTCGCCAGTTGTCGCTGACCGACTCGGGGTCGTTCAGGAAACTTTCGTACAGTTCCTCGATGAAAGCCGCGTTACCGCCGAACAGGGGCGAACTTTGGCGAAATTGCTCGATGAGGGTACTCATTGGACGATTAACGACTCCCCGGTGGTGGAGGATGCCCATGAGCGCTGGCCATGGGCGTGATTTTTTCCTGGGGCGTGGCGTCAAGGGGCGTGGCCACGCCGGTTGTTCTCGTCATGGGTTTCCGGCTGGGACCATTCGTTGCGTCACCTCGAACATCCGCGCCGCCAAGGGCGGGCGCCGGGTTGGGCCGGCGGGTGGAAACCATGATTCTGGGTTGGAGCTTAGGGGTTGGTGGTCCGAGTCACATGCGGATTATAACGACGGCATGGGCGCCGATAAACCTGCGTTCAGTTTAATTCTGGAAGGGTGTCCTTCATCGCTGGGCGATGGGCTTTCCCACGTTGATCAACTCTTGGTTGCTAGAAAAACGGTTGCGAGATAGCGTCTTGCAAGCTGTGGCTAGCGGATTCCAGACAAGGCGTCCAGTCCGTCCGATCGAACGACAACGGCGAGGCGATCAAAATCGCTTTGCCCGGCTATCGCTAGGCGGTTAGGCGTTACCTTTTTCGTACTCCGCCAGCCAAGCCGTCAAATCGGCTGGACTTTGGAAATCCAGCAACGCCTCCGCCAGCGCCTCGGCTTGCGCCAGCGGCAACCGCTTGCACCAACTCGTCAGGCGCCGGCCGGCTCGCCAGTTCGAATACAGTTCCGGCAGGCGCTGGAACAGCCGATAGAACCCGCTGTCCGTTTTCAGGTTACGCCTCCTTTACGTCGGTAGCGATAACAGCTCGCGCAATCCCCCGAGCGGGATTTCGACCCAATCGGGGCGGTTATCCAGTTCGTAGCGGAGTTCATAGCAGGCCTTTTCCAGAGTGAACAGATCCAGCAGCGCCCCGGCCTGGTCGGGATCGGCAGGATAGCCCGCACTGTCGCCGGCCGCCGCGCCGTAACCGTCCAGAAATGCCGCCCGGGTTTGTCGCTGCCAATCATTGATGTGCGGCAAAAACACCGCCCGGTCGCCGGTTCCATCGGCGGTCGCCTGGCGCAGAGCGGCATGAGCGGCATAGTCGAACGAGCGCAACATGCCGACCACATCCCGCAACGGCGAATGTTTGGCGCGTCGCTCGGCCAGCGACCGCGACGGCTCACCCTCGAAATCAATGATGATCACGTCGTCCCTGGCCACCAGCACCTGACCAAGGTGGTAATCGCCGTGGTAACGGGTCTTCATGGCGTGCGGGGTCAGCGTTTCGACTTGCGCCACCTGTGCGGAAGCCGCGCCTTGGAGTTCCAGCACCTGTTCGGCCAGCGCCCGCGTTGGTTCCGGAAGCGGGCTGAGGGCCTGTTCCAGTCGCGCGAACGTCATTTCCATCTCCGTGCGGATGCGGTCCAACCATTGCGCCACATCGTCCGCCGTGATCGGTTCGGGATCGAACGCCGGATCACCGGTCGTTTGCGCCAGCGCCCGGTGCAATTCGCCGGTGCGCCGACCCAGGGTAGCGGCGAACAGCAGATAGGGCGCGTGCGCGTTGTCGCCGCCGGCGCGAACCGTTGCCGTCCCTTGCCGGCAATCGTCCAGGAAGCGGTTGAGATAATCCAGCGTGTAGCTCCAGGCGTCGCCCTGATTGGCGACGAAGCCTTGCAGCAGCACCAGCGTCGTGCGCTCGCCGCCCTCGCCTTCGTATTCGAGCGCGCCGGCCAGCGGCGCGATATTGGGGAAAGCGATTTCGGTCAGGAACCGGCCCATTTCCAGTTCGGGGTTAATGCCGGGTTGCAAGCGGCGATAGGCTTTCATCAACAGCCGGTCGCCGAAAGTGATGGTGGTATTGCTGCTGTCCAGCGCCAGCCGCTTGGCCGGCAACGATTCGGGAGCGTCGCCGGCCAGTTCGGTGAACAGCCGCGTGGCGGAGAAGCGCAGCCAACCCTGGCCCAGCGGTAGCCGGGCGTTGCGCGCGATCCTGCCAACCAGGTATTGACAGAACCGCTCGTCCGCGAATGCACCGTACAGCAGCCCCATCCGGGCCTTGACCCGCACCTTGGCCAGGGCGTAGGGCCACAGTGGCCGCAATTTTTCGTCGCTGTCGTCCCCCCACGCCAGCGCCAGCGGCAGCCCGTAGTCCTGGGGCTCGGATCGCCCGGCCAGCCAGACCCGGATCCGCGCCAGCAACCACTCGCTGCGGTCGGGCCAGAGGTCGTACTGCTCGAACTCGACCTTTTCGATGCGCCCGCCCTTGCCGGCGAACCAGCGCTGGGTCGGCAGAAATTCCGGCAAGACCTGCCGGACCAGCCGTTCGTGCAGGGCCGCCGCCATCGCCCGCCGTCCCGGCTCGACCTGGTCAACAAAAAAGCTCTTCCAGCCCTGGAACAGGACCAGCACTCGCAATTCCAGGCCCGGCAGCGTGTCCTCGTGCCAGGCGGGCGGCGCGGTCCGGGTCAGCCGGAACCAGTAAAACCCGTGGCGGGACAACGTCAGCAGATACGGCAACTCGCTGATCGGCGGAAACGCCGTCTGCCCGAGCATTTCCACCGGCACCAGGCCTTTGTACGGTTTGAGGTCGAGTTCCACCGGCTGCGCCGAGCGCGACAGGTTGGCCACGCACAGCACGATTTCGTCGCCATAGGTGCGGACGTAGGCCAGAATCTTGCGGTTGCCGGGTTTCAGCATCTCCAGCCGGCCACGCCCGAACGCCTGACAGGACCGGCGCACCGCGATCATTCGCTTCATCCAGTTCAACAGCGAGGCCGGCTCGCGCTGCTGCGCCTCGACGTTGACCGCCTGATAGCCATAGATCGGGTCCATGATCGGCGGCAGGTACAGGCGCTGTGGATCGGTCTTGGAGAAACCGGCGTTGCGGTCGGGACTCCATTGCATCGGCGTGCGCACGCCGTTGCGGTCGCCCAGATAGATGTTGTCCCCCATGCCGATCTCGTCGCCGTAGTAGATGATCGGGGTGCCGGGCATCGAGAACAACAGGCTCTGCATCAGCTTGATCTTGCTGGAATCGTTGTCCAGCAGCGGCGCCAGCCGGCGGCGGATGCCGACGTTCACGCGCATCCGGGGATCGGCGGCGTAGGTGCGGTACATGTAGTCCCGCTCCCGGTTGGTGACCATTTCCAGCGTCAGCTCGTCGTGGTTGCGCAGAAAGATCGCCCACTGGCAGTTTTCGGGAATATCCGGCGTCTGCTCAAGGATATCAACGATGGGATGACGGTCTTCCTGGGCGATGGCCATGAACATGCGCGGCATCAGCGGGAAGTGGTAAGCCATGTGGCATTCATCACCGTCGCCGAAATAGTCGCGCACGTCTTCCGGCCACTGATTGGCTTCGGCCAGAAACAGGCGACCGTGGTAATGGCGGTCCACCACCGCCCGCATTTGCCGGATCACGGTATGGGTTTCGGGCAGATTCTCGTTGTGGGTGCCCTCGCGCACGCACAGGTAGGGAATGGCGTCCAGCCGCAGTCCATCCACGCCCAGATCCAGCCAGAAGCGCATGACCTTGATCACCGCTTTCACCACCGCCGGATTGTTGTGGTTCAAATCCGGCTGGTGGGAGAAGAACCGGTGCCAGTAGTACTGCTGCGCTACCGGGTCCCAGGCCCAGTTGGAGGTCTCGGTGTCGGTGAAAATGATGCGGGTCTCCGGAAATTTACGGTCATCTTCGTTCCAGACGTAGAAATTCCGTTCCGGCGAATCGGGCAGGGCGCGGCGCGCGGCCTGGAACCAGGGATGCTGGTCGGAGGTATGGTTGATCACCAGCTCGGTGATCACCTTCAACCCCCGGGCGTGGGCCTCGCGGATGAAGGCCCGGCAGTCGGCCAGCGTGCCGTAATCGGGATGGACGTTCTGGTAGTCGGAAATGTCGTAGCCATCATCCCGCAGCGGCGAAGGATAAAAGGGCATGAGCCACAGGGTATCCACCCCCAGTTCCTGGAGATAGTCCAGCCGCTGGATCAGGCCCCGGAAATCGCCGATGCCATCCTGGCTGCTGTCGCCGAACGCCTTGACGTGCAGTTGGTAGACGATGGCGTCCTGGTACCAGCGCGGATCGTCTACACCGGTCCAGTGCTTTTGCTTGATGGTCATGCTGGTCTCCTTACGTCAGGAGAAGTGGCCAGAGCCTCGGCCAGCCCGACCAGCAGTTCGGTCAGGGCGGCGGGATCGGGCAGGCGATAGTTCGCAACCGCTGGCGGTTCCGGGCCAACCCCGAGCGCGAGGCCGCCCACTTCCGCCGCTGCGGCCAACGCATGGGCATCGTTGGCGGCGTCGCCGGCGTACAACACGGTCGCCGGTTCATTGCCGCTGTGGGCGACGATAGTCTGTAACGCCGTGCCCTTGTCCCGCTCGATGGCCGGCACCACCTCGATGGCCATTGGTCCGTCCAGCACGTGCAGGTCGGCGGCGTGCGGTTCCAGCAAGGCCGCTATTTCAGCCCGCAGCGGTTCGATCCGCTCCGGCGCCAGTTGCCGGTAGTGGACGGTAAAGCCGAACGGCTTTTTTTCCACCCAGGCGCCGGGATAGGCCGGTAATCGGCGTTCGGTCGCGCTGGTCAGCCGATTCAGCAGCGGCCGGCTTGCCAACACCTCGATGGGAATGCGGCGCTCCCCGGCCAGTTCCAGTTCCAGGCCGGTGGAGCCGCCATAGCTCAGCCCCTCCAGACCGACCATGCCGATGAGATCATCCAGTCCCCGGCCGCTGACCACGCCCACCGTAACGCGCGGCGTGGCCGCCAGCCGGGCCAGTACGTCGCGCAGGGCGGGATCGAGGTGCGCCAGGCGGGGATGCGCCACCAGCGGGGTCAGCGTGCCGTCGTAGTCGAACACCAGCACCAGCCGCTCGCCGCGCTGGTAGGCGGTGAGCAGGCGTTCGAGAATCGTAGCGTTGGCCGGCGGCATCAGGCGGTCTCCTGAGTGGGCGGATTCGAAATCGGCACGGCAGTCAGATCGGCCAGGAAATTGGCGGCCCAGCGGTAGATGTTGTTTTCCTCCACCTGCCGCCGCATCCGCCTCATTCGCGCCTCCCGCTCGTCTGGCGGCATTTCCAGCGCCCGGCGAATCGCCTCGGCGAACTGCTCGGTATCGTAGGGATTGATGATCAGCGCGTCGCTCAGTTCGCGGGCCGCGCCGGCGAATTCGGACAGAATTAGCACCCCATCCAGGTCCGGTTTGGCGGCGACGAATTCCTTGGCCACCAGGTTCATGCCGTCGTGCAGCGAACTGACGACGCCGATCTCGGCCATGCGCAGGAAGGCGTGCACCGTGACGCCGTCGTGATGCCCGACCAGAAAGCGAATCGGTTTCCAGGACTCGGTCTGGAAGCGCCAGTTGATGTCGTCGGCCAGCGCCTCCAGTTCGTTGATGTAGTTGCGGTAGCGGGGGATGTGGGTGCGGCTGGGCGCGCCCAGTTGCACGAAGGTAAATCGTTCCCGGTATTCCGGGCAGCGTTCGAAAAACCGGGCCACGGCGCGGAACCGCTCGGTCAGGCCCTTGGTGTAGTCAATACGATCCACGCCGACCGCGAGGCGCAGGTCGCCCAGCTCGTACCGTTCCCGGAAACTGGCGATCTGCTGTTCCAGTTCCGCGCCAGCCAGGACATGGCGCTCCGCCCAGCTTTCGACGCTGATCGGAAACGGCCGCACCCGCGAAGTATGGCCTTGCAGTTCCACCGCGAAATGGTCCCAGTCCAGCCGCGCCTCGATCATCCGGTCCACCGTGTCGAGGAAATTGTTGCAATGCTGCTGGAGATGGAAGCCGATCAGGTCGGCGCCCAAGAGGCCGCGCAGCAAATCCGGCGCCCAGGGGCAAATACGGAACGCCTCCGGATTGGGCCAAGGGATGTGCCAGAAGATGCCCACCGCCAGATCGGGGCGGCTCTCCTTGAGAAAGCGCGGCGCCAGCGCCATCTGATAGTCTTGGACCAGCACCACGGCCGGGTCGGAGCCGGCTTCTTCCAGCGCCGCATCGGCGAACCGCCGGTTGGCGCGGACGTAGTGCTCCCAGTCGCTGGCCCGGAAGATCGGCCGCTCGTGGGCCAGGTGGCACAGCGGCCACAGGCCCTCGTTGGCGAAGCCGTAGTAATACCCCTGTTCTTCTTCCCGGCTCAGCCACACCCGCCGCAGGGTGTAAGTCGGATCGTCCGGCGGCACCGCCAA
>WBUJ01000132.1 GCA_008933795.1 Candidatus Contendibacter sp.
GGTGATGATGGTGTTGTTGAACGAGGCGTGGATATGGGCGATGCCATCCACGACGTTTTTCTTGACGCGCTTGCGCGTCTTGGTAACCGGTTTTGCCATGCTCCGACCTATGCCAAGGGAATTCCGAAATTTTCCGACCGCTTACTTGCGGATCGCGCGGCGCGGACCCTTGCGCGTCCGGGCGTTGGTGCGGGTGCGCTGGCCGCGCACCGGCAAACCGCGCCGATGCCGCAGGCCGCGATAGCAGCCCAGGTCCATGAGCCGCTTGATGCTCATAGACACCTCGCGGCGCAAGTCGCCTTCCACGATGTGCTTGGCCACCTCGGCGCGCAGGGCGTCCACTTGGGCTTCGCTCAGATCGCGGACCTTGAGGCTCTGGGCGACATTGGCCGCCGCGCAAATCTGCTGAGCGCGGGTCTGGCCGATGCCGTAAATGGCCTGCAGCGCAACGACCGCATGCTTGTTGACCGGAATATTGATGCCTGCAATACGGGCCATGCCTTGAAATTCCTCCCATCGCGCCGGGCGCTCGCCGCGCAAAGAAGCGAGAATCTAATTCACTCGGCGATGTAAATCAATAATGACCGCTGTTTTTTAGCCCTGCCGCTGTTTGTGGCGGGCGTCCGTGCAAATCACCCGGACCACGCGGTCGCGGCGAATGATCTTGCAGTTGCGACAGATTCTCTTCACTGAGGCGCGCACTTTCATCATTGTTCTCCAGATTCAGGGCGCCGAGCGAGGGCGGCGCCCGATTAACGGTTTTCGCTCAGCGCGACAGGCCCTGGCCCTTGAAGCTGCTCTTCTTCAGCAGGCTCTCGTATTGATGCGACATCAGATGCGCCTGAACCTGAGCCATAAAATCCATGACCACCACCACGATGATCAACAGTGAGGTGCCGCCAAAATAGAACGGCACCTGCCAGTATAGGATCAGAAATTCGGGCAGCAGGCAAACGCCGGTGATGTAAGCCGCCCCCACCAGGGTCAGCCGGGTCAGCACCTTGTCGATGTAATTCGCCGTCTGCATCCCCGGCCGGATTCCCGGAATGAACGCGCCGGACTTTTTCAGGTTGTCGGCGGTTTCCTTGGAATTGAACACCAGCGCGGTGTAGAAAAAGCAGAAGAAGATGATCAAACCGGCGTAGCACAGCACGTACAGCGGTTGCCCCGGCGACAGGGTCGAGCTGATGTCGCGCAACCATTCCATGTTCGGGGCGTTGCCGAACCAACTGCCCAGCGTGGCCGGAAACAGGATCAGACTGGACGCGAAAATCGGCGGAATGACGCCCGACATGTTCAGCTTCAGCGGCAGATGGGTCGTCTGCGCAGCGTACACCTTGCGGCCCTGCTGGCGCTTGGCGTAGTTGACCGTGATCCGGCGCTGGCCGCGTTCGACGAATACCACGAAGCCGGTGACCAGTATCGTCAGCGCCAGCAGGAACAGCACCAGCATGACGTGCAGTTCGCCGGTCCGGGCCAGTTCCAGGGTGCCGCCCACCGCCTGCGGCAGGCCAGCGACGATGCCGGCGAAGATCAGCATCGAGATGCCGTTACCGATGCCGCGCTCGGTCACCTGCTCGCCCAGCCAGACCAGAAACATCGTGCCCGCCACCAAGCTGATGGTCGAGGTCATGACGAAGCCGTAGCCGGGCGCGACCACGACCGAGGTGTTACCCACCATCTGGCCTTGGATGGCGATACTGACGCCGATGGCCTGGAACGCCGCCAGGACCACCGTCAGATAGCGGGTGTAGCGGGTCAGGGTGTGACGACCCGCCGCGCCGCCCTCCTTGCGCAACTGCTCCAGCGCCGGCACCACCATGGACATCAGTTGCAGGATGATCGAGGCCGAGATATACGGCATCACCCCGAGCGCGAACAGGCTCAGACGACCCAGCGCGCCGCCCGAAAACATGTTGAACATGTCGAGGATGGTGCCGCGCTGCTGGTCGAACAGTTGCGCCATCGCGTTCGGGTCGATGCCCGGCACCGGGATGTGCGCGCCGATGCGAAACACCACCAGCGCCCCCAGCAAAAACAGGAGGCGTTGGCGCAGTTCGGTCATTTTGCCGAGATCCGGCAGGGCGGCGGCCATCGTGGCTACTCTTGAATGGTTCCGCCAGCCGCCAGCACCGCATCCCGGGCGCCTTTCGTCAGCGCCAGACCGCGCAGGGTCACGGGTTTTTCCAGCTTGCCGGAGAGAATTACCTTGGCCTTTTTAGCGAAGACCGGCACGACGTTGGCCGCCTTGAGCGCCACCAGGTCGATGACCTCGGCGGAGAGTTTGGCCAGATCGTGCAGCCGCACCTCGGCGGTATCCTTGGCGGTCATCGAGCGGAAGCCGCGTTTGGGCAAGCGCCGCTGCAAGGGCATCTGGCCGCCTTCAAACCCGACCTTGTGATAACCGCCGGCCCGGGCGTGCTGGCCCTTGTGGCCACGCCCGCCGGTCTTGCCGAGGCCGGAACCGATGCCGCGCCCGACCCGCTGCTTCTCTGGCCGGCTGCCCGGCGCTGGCTTGAGGGTATTGAGACGCATGGCTTCAGGCCTCCTCGACTTTCAGCAAATACGACACCTTGCGAATCATGCCGCGGTTTTCCGGGGTATCGATCACCACCGTGCTGCTGTGCGTCCGCCGCAACCCCAGCCCCCGCACGCAGGCTTGGTGCGCGGCCAGTCGGCCATGCGCGCTCTTAACCAAGGTCACTTTCAACTTGTCGGCCATGGTCTCAGCTCCGAATCTCGTCCACGGTCTTGCCGCGCTTGGCGGCCTGGTAATCGGGCGACTTCATGGCGCTCAGGCCACGGATGGTCGCCCGCACCACGTTGATGGGATTGCGCGAGCCGATGCACTTAGCCAGCACGTCCTTGACGCCCACCACCTCGAACACGGCGCGCATGGCGCCGCCGGCGATGATCCCCGTGCCCTCGGAGGCTGGCTGCATGAACACCCGTGCCGCGCCGTGCTCGGAGGTCACCGGGTATTGCAGGGTCGTGCCGTTCAGCGGGACACCACACATGTTCTTGCGGGCCTTGTCCATCGCCTTCTGGATGGCCATCGGCACCTCGCGGGCCTTGCCGTAACCCAGGCCAACCCGGCCGTTGCCGTCGCCCACCACGGTCAGCGCGGTGAAGCCGAACTGCCGGCCACCCTTGACCACCTTGGCCACCCGGTTAACATTGATCAGCTTTTCCTGCAGGCCGTCGCTGTTCTGGGAACCTTCCACGTTCGTCGCCATGTCTGCTCCTTAAAACTCCAAACCGTTCTCGCGGGCAGCATCGGCCAGCGCCTTGACCCGGCCGTGATACTTGAAGCCGGAGCGATCGAACGCCACCCGGGTCACGCCCACCGCCTTGGCCTTCTCGGCGATCGCCTTGCCCACCGCCTTGGCCGCCTCGACGTCGCCGGTGCTCTTAAGACTCTGGCGCAGCGCCGGCTCCACGGTCGAAGCGGCGGCCAGGGTCCGGTCGCCGGTCGGGGCCGGGCTGATGAGTTGGGCGTAAATATGCGTGGGCGTGCGATGCACGCACAACCGGTAGACACCCAGCTCGCGAATCTTGTGCCGGGCCCGCAATCCGCGCCGCAGACGCGCGGCCTTTTTGTCGGCTGCTTTCTTGTCCATGGCGGCTCCTTACTTCTTCTTGGCTTCTTTCAGGATGATGGTCTCATCCGAATAACGCACGCCCTTGCCCTTGTAAGGTTCCGGCGGCCGGTAGGCGCGGATCTGGGCGGCGACTTCGCCGACCTGCTGCTTGTCCACGCCCCGAATCCTGATTTCGGTCTGGGTAGGCGTTTCGATGGTAATCCCCTCCGGAACCTTGAATTCAACCGGATGGGAGAACCCCAACGTCAGGTTCAGCACCTTGCCTTGGGCCTGCGCCTTGTAGCCGACGCCGACCAGTTGCAGCTTGCGCTCGAACCCCTGGGTGACGCCGATCACCATGTTATTGAGCAGGGCGCGCATGGTGCCGGTCATGGCCCGATGCTTGCCATCGTTGGTGACCAAGCGCGGGGCGACCTTGATTTCGTCGCCCTCCCGCTGCACCACGACCCACGGATGCACGCGCAGTTCCGCCGCGCCTTTCGCGCCCTTGAGGGCGACATCCTGACCTTCGATGGTGACATTCACGCCCGCCGGGATGGGAATCGGCTTTTTACCGACGCGCGAAGTGCGAATTTTCTGTTCCTTGACGACGCTTGCCATGGGATCGCTCCTCTACGCCACGATGCACAGCACTTCGCCGCCATGACCGGCGGCGCGGGCAGCGCGGTCGCTCATCAGGCCCCGGGGCGTGGACACGATAGCCACGCCCAGCCCGCCCATGACCTTGGGCAGTTCATCCTTGCCGCGGAATACCCGCCGGCCGGGACGGCTGACCCGCTCGATCCGGTCGATCACCGGCTGGCCCTCGAAATACTTGAGCGCGATGGTCAACTCGGCTTTGCTCGGGGCGGTTTGCGCCACCGCGAAATCGCTGATGTAGCCCTCGTCGCGCAACACCTGGGCAATGGCCATCTTCACCTTGGAAGACGGCATGCTCACCTGGGTCTTGGCGGCGGCCTGGGCATTGCGGATGCGCGTCAGCATATCCGCGATGGGGTCCGTCATACTCATTACTTAAATGTCTCCACGTGGTCAGTGTCGGGGCCGCCGCCGGCGGCGGGGCAAACCCTGAACTTAAGGCGTCGGGATCCGACCGCTGGCGGCCGGATGGCTGCTTACCAACTGGCCTTGCGTAGGCCGGGCACGTCGCCGCGCATGGTGGCTTCGCGCAGCTTGTTCCGGCCCAGGCCGAACTTGCGATAAAAGCCGTGCGGCCGGCCGGTCAGCCGGCAGCGATTGCGTAACCGGATCGGACTGGCGTCGCGCGGCAACATCTGCAACCGCTTCTGCGCTTCGCGCCGCTGCTCGTCGCCGTTGGCCGGATCGCGGATGGTTTCCTTCAATTCGGCCCGCCGGGCGGCATACTGCTCGACGATGTGCGCCCGCTTGATTTCGCGGTTCTTCATGCTCAGTTTGGCCACGGCTTGGTCCTCAGTTCCGGAACGGGAAATCGAACGCCGCCAACAAGGCGCGTCCTTCCGCGTCGGTGCGCGCGGTGGTGGTAATGGTGATGTCGAGGCCGCGAATGGCGTCGATCTTGTCGTAGTCGATTTCCGGGAAAATGATCTGTTCGCGCACGCCGAGGCTGTAATTGCCGCGCCCGTCGAAGGCGCGGGCGCTAAAACCGCGAAAGTCGCGGATGCGCGGGATGGCGATGTTGACCAGCCGATCCAGGAACTCGTACATCCGGTCGCGCCGCAAGGTCACCTTGCAACCGATCGGCCAGCCCTCGCGGATTTTGAAGCCGGCGATGGACTTGCGGGACAGCGTCACGATCGGCTTCTGGCCGGCGATCTGGGTCATATTGCCAACCGCGTGCTCCATGATTTTCTTGTCGGCCACCGCCTCGCCGACCCCCATGTTCAGGGTGATCTTGGCGATCCGGGGCACTTCCATAACGTTGCGGTAACCGAACTGCTCGCGCAGCTTGGGCGCCACGGTCTCGCGATAGTACTGTTGCAATCGAGCCACGAGCGTCTCCTCAAACATCCACGACTTCGTTGTTGGACTTGAAGTAGCGCACCTTGCGGCCGTCCTCCAGCACCCGGAAACCCACCCGGTCGCCCTTTTTGGTGAGCGGGTTGAACAACATCACGTTGGAGACGTGAACCGCC
Source organism: Candidatus Contendibacter sp. (assembly GCA_008933795.1). GTDB lineage: Bacteria > Pseudomonadota > Gammaproteobacteria > Competibacterales > Competibacteraceae > Contendibacter. The sequence goes on from WBUJ01000132.1 coordinate 5,717, forward strand.
GCCTCGCGCTCGACGATGCCGCCCGCCACGTTGCGCGCCGGATTGGGCTTGGTGTGCCGCTTGACCAAGTTGACCCCGGCCACGATCACCCGCTCCTCATCCATCACCCGCACGATCTTGCCGCGCCGACCCTTGTCTTTGCCAGCGATGACGACGACTTCATCGTCCTTTCGAATTCTACGCATGGTCGCCTTCCTCCCGCCTCACAACACTTCCGGGGCCAGGGAAATGATTTTCATGAATCGCTCGCTGCGCAACTCGCGGGTGACCGGCCCGAAAATACGGGTGCCGATCGGCTCCAGCTTGTTGTTGAGCAGCACCGCGGCGTTGCCGTCGAAGCGGATCAGCGAGCCGTCCGGCCGGCGCACGCCCTTGCGGGTGCGCACCACCACGGCGTTGTACACCTCGCCCTTGTTGACCTTACCACGGGGGATGGCGTCCTTGATGCTGACCTTGATGATGTCGCCAATCTGCGCGTAGCGGCGATGGGAGCCGCCCAGCACCTTGATGCACATCAGCCGGCGAGCGCCGCTGTTATCGGCGACTTCCAACATTGTTTGCATCTGAATCATGGTTCTACATTCCGTTCACGGATGAGGGAAAACGCCGGCGTCCCGACAGGCCCGGCCGGCTGGCGGCGGTCATTGCGCGCGCTCGACCACCGCGACCAGCGTCCAGGCCTTGGTCTTGGATAGCGGCCGGCACTGCTTGATGGTCACCAGGTCGCCCGCGCGGCACTCGTTGTTTTCGTCGTGGGCGTGCAGCTTGGTGGTCCGGCGAACGTACTTGCCGTAAACGGGATGCTTGACCAGCCGCTCGATCGCTACGGTGATGGTCTTGTCCATCTTGTTGCTGGTCACGCGCCCGCTCAGGGTGCGCTCCACCTGGGTGTCCGTCGTCATGCCTGTTCCGCCTTCTCGCCTAACACCATCTTGACCCGCGCAATGTTGCGCCGCGCCTGCCGAAACAGATGGGGCTTGGTGGCTTGATTGGTGGCCTTCTGCATTCGCAGGTTGAACTGTTCGCGCAGCAGCGCCAGCAGTTCCTGCTTCAGCTCGTCCACGCTTTTCTGTCGCAGTTCGCTCGCGTTCATCACATCACCGTCCGGGTCACGAAGACCGTTCGCACCGGGAGTTTGGCCGCCGCCAGACGGAACGCCTGGCGGGCGATGTCCTCGGTCACCCCTTCCACTTCATACAACACGCGGCCGGGCTTGATCCGGGCGACCCAGAATTCGACGCTGCCCTTGCCGCTACCCATGCGCACTTCCAGCGGTTTCTTGGTGATCGGCTTGTCCGGGAAGATGCGGATCCACACCTTGCCGCCACGTTTGATGTAGCGGTTGATGGCGCGGCGGGCGGCTTCGATCTGGCGAGCGGTCAGCATCCCGCGGGTGGTGCATTTCAACCCGTATTCGCCGAAACTCACCTGCGCGCCGCTGGTGGCGACGCCGGTGTTGCGTCCCTTGCGCTGCTTGCGGAATTTCGTTCTTTTCGGCTGTAACATGTTCCGTCTCGTCTATCAACAGGGAACTTGTGCGCGACACCGCGCGAAGTTCCGCAACAGTTTCGGGCGCTCAGTTGGCAGACGCCTTCTCGGGCTTGGCCTCGCCCGGCCGGTCGAAACCGAACACTTCGCCCTTGAAGATCCAGACCTTGATCCCGATCACACCATAGGTGGTCTGGGCTTCGGCCAACCCATAATCGATGTTGGCGCGCAAGGTGTGCAACGGCACCCGCCCTTCCCGGGTCCACTCGCTGCGCGCGATTTCGGCGCCGTTCAACCGGCCGGAAACCTGGATTTTGATCCCGAGCGCGCCCAAGCGCATCGCGTTGGTCACCGAGCGCTTCATCGCCCGCCGGAACATGATGCGCCGCTCCAACTGCTGGGCCACGCCTTCGGCCACCAGTTGCGCGTCCAGTTCCGGCTTGCGGATTTCTTCAATGTTGATCTGCAAATCCTTGACATCCAGCCGCATCATCCTGGCGACGGCCTTGCGCAAGGCTTCGATATCCTCGCCCTTCTTGCCGATCACCACGCCGGGCCGGGCGGTATGGACGGTGATGCGCGCCAAGCGGGCGGGCCGCTCGATCTGAATCCGGCTGACCGAGGCGTTGGCCAGTTTCTTTTTCAGGAACTGCCGCACCTTCAGATCGGTTTCCAGCAGATCGGGGAAATTCTTGCTATTGGCATACCATTTGGACGTCCAGTCGGTGGCGATGCCTAGGCGAATCCCGGTGGGGCTGACTTTTTGACCCATGTCGTTTTCGCTCCTATCGCTCGGCCACGGTGACGGTAATGTGACTGGTGCGCTTGACGATGCGGTTGCCCCGGCCCTTGGCGCGGGCGTGCATCCGCTTCATCACCGGACCGCAGTCCACGCAGATCGCCGCTACTTTCAGTTCGTCGACATCGGCGCCCTGGTTGTGCTCAGCGTTGGCGATGGCCGATTCCAGCACTTTCAGGATCAGCGGGGCCGCCTTCTTGTCGCTGAATTTCAGCAGATTCAGGGCGCGGTCCACCGGCAGGCTGCGCACCTGATCGGCGACCAGCCGGGCCTTTTGCGGCGAAATGTGAGCTTGTTTCATGATCGCGACAGCTTGCATGGTTCGCCTCCTTATTTGGACTTCTTGTCCGCCGCATGGCCGCGATAGGTGCGGGTGGCGGCGAACTCGCCCAGCTTGTGGCCCACCATGTTCTCCGTAACCAGAATCGGCACGTGCTGGCGACCGTTGTGCACGGCGATGGTCAACCCGATCATTTCGGGCAGGATCATCGACCGCCGCGACCAAGTCTTGATCGGCCGCTTGGTGTGGGTAGCGATCGCCTGCTCCACCTTCTTGGTCAGGTGGAGATCGACAAACGGCCCTTTTTTGATCGAACGTGGCACTGGACTGATTCCTCTTATTTCGCTTTACGCCGGCGCACGATCAGGCGGTCGGTGCGCTTGTTCGAGCGGGTCTTGTAGCCCTTGGTCGGCGTGCCCCACGGCGACACCGGATGGCGCCCGCCCGAGGTGCGACCTTCGCCGCCACCGTGCGGGTGGTCCACCGGGTTCATGGCGACGCCGCGCACGGTGGGTCGAATCCCCCGCCAGCGCTTGGCGCCGGCCTTGCCGAGCGAACGCAGATTGTGTTCCTCGTTACCGACTCCGCCGATGGTGGCCTTGCAGTCCGCATGTACCTTGCGGATTTCGCCCGAGCGCATCCGCAGGGTGGCGTAGCTGCCTTCGCGGGCGACCAGTTGCACCGAGGCGCCAGCGCTGCGGGCCAGTTGCGCGCCCTTGCCGGGTCGCAGTTCCACGCAATGCACCTGACTGCCGACCGGGACGTTGCGCAGCGGCAGGGCGTTGCCCGCCTTGATCGGCGCCGCCGGGCCGGACAGCAGGGTCGCGCCCACGCTCACGTCACGCGGGGCGATGATGTAGCGGCGCTCGCCGTCGGCGTACAGCAGCAGCGCGATATGGGCGCTGCGGTTGGGATCGTATTCCAGCCGTTCGACCTTGGCGGGAATGTTGTCCTTGTCGCGCTTGAAATCGATCAGCCGGTAGTGCTGCTTGTGGCCACCGCCCTGATGCCGGGTGGTGATGCGGCCCATGTTGTTGCGGCCGCCGTTTCGGGTCTGCTTCTCGACCAGCGGCGCATAGGGTCGGCCCTTGTGCAGGTTGGGGGTGACGACCTTGACCACGAAGCGCCGGCCGGGCGAAGTGGGTTTGGTTTTGACGATGGGCATGGGGGTTTACCTTATCTCTCGTATGCGCCCGTTCACTGCGCCGTCAGGAAATCAATTTCGTGACCGGCTTCCAGGGAAACGTAAGCCTTTTTCCAGTCCGAACGCCGCCCGGCCAGCGCGCCGAACCGCTTGCGCTTGCCCTTGACGTTGAGAACCGTCACGCCCGTGACCTTGACCTTGAACAACAGCTCCACGGCATCCTTGATTTCCGGCTTGGTCGCGTCGCGCGTCACCTTGAACGCCACTTGGTTATAGCGATCCGTCAGGCGGTTGCTCTTCTCGGAAACGTGCGGAGCCAGCAGGATCTTCAGCAAGCGTTCCTCGTTCATGCCAGCCACTCCCCGACGCTCTTCACCGCGTCCACCGTCATCACCACCGCGTCCGATCCGACCAGGCTGACCGGGTCCAGACCATGCACGTCGCTCACCGCCACGCCCGGCAGATTGCGCGCCGAGAGGTACAAGTTCATATCCACTTCTTCGGCCACCAGCAACACCCGCCGCTGCTCGGCCAAGCCCAGCGCCGCCAGTTGCTCGACCATGAGCCGGGTCTTGATCTCCGGAATATCGAGCGCATCCACCACCAATAACCGATCCTGGCGCAACAGTTCGGAGAAGATGGCGCGCATGGCGGCGCGGTACATCTTGCGGTTGACTTTTTGCGAGTGATCCTGCGGCCGAGCCGCGAAGGTCACGCCGCCGCCCCGCCAGATCGGGCCACGGCTGGAGCCGGCGCGGGCGCGACCAGTGCCTTTCTGCCGCCACGGCTTGGCGCCGCCGCCACGCACGTCGGAACGATTCTTTTGGGCCCGGGTGCCGGCCCGTCCGCCCGCCAGATACGCCACCACGACTTGATGCACCAGCGCCTCGTTGAACGGCCGGGCAAAGGTTTCATCGGCGACGGCGATCTGACCGGAGGCCGTGCCGCTCGCGTTTTTGATCTGAAGTTCCATGTCTCGCCTCCTTACCGGCGCGCTTTCACGGCGGGCTTGATCATGACATCGCCGCCCTTGGCGCCGGGCACCGCCCCCTTGATCGCCAGCAGGTTGCGCTCGACATCCACTCGCACCACTTCCAGATTCTGGGTGCAGCGCCGCGCCGCGCCGAGATGGCCGGCCATCTTCTTGCCCTTGAACACCCGGCCCGGACTTTGGTTCTGACCGATGGAGCCGGGGGCGCGATGGGACAGCGAGTTGCCGTGACTGGCGCGCTGGCTGCGGAAATGGTGACGCTTGATGGCGCCGGCGAAGCCCTTGCCGATGGTGGTGCCGGTCACGTCCACTTTCTGGCCGGCTTGGAACAAATCCGCTTTCAGTTCGGCGCCGACGCCGATGTCGGCACCCTCGCCATCCGCCAGGCGGAATTCCCACAGACCACGCCCCGGCTCGACGCCAGCCTTGGCGAAATGACCGGCCATCGGCTTGGTCACCCGGCTGGCCCGGCGCGCGCCGACCGTAACTTGCAGCGCGCGGTAACCGTCGGTGGCCTCGGTCTTGACCTGGGTCACGCGGTTCGGCTCGACCTCGATCAGGGTGACGGGAATCGAAACGCCGTCCTCCGTGAACAGGCGCGTCATACCGGCCTTGCGGCCGATGAGTCCTATTGCCATTTTTTGATAACCTCGGGTATCGGCGACTTCGGGCCAGAGGAAGGGAAGGCCGCCCCTCGTGGCCCGGCTTGCAAGCGCCTAGTTCAGCTTGATTTGCACGTCCACGCCAGCGGCGAGGTCGAGCTTCATCAGCGCATCCACCGTCTTGTCGGTGGGGTCAACGATGTCCATGAGCCGCTTGTGGGTGCGCAGCTCGTACTGGTCGCGGGCGTCCTTGTTGACGTGCGGCGAGACCAGCACGGTGAATCGCTCGATCTTGGTCGGCAGCGGGATCGGGCCGCGCACCTGAGCGCCGGTGCGCCGGGCGGTCTCGACAATTTCCCGCGCCGACTGATCGATCAACCGGTGATCGAACGCCTTCAGGCGGATGCGGATGCGCTGGCTGGCAGTCGTGGTCATGGTGCTCACTCGATGATTTTGGCGACGACGCCGGCGCCGACGGTGCGACCGCCCTCGCGGATGGCGAAGCGCAACCCTTCGTCCATGGCGATCGGCGCGATCAGGCTGATCCGCATCCGGATGTTGTCGCCCGGCATCACCATCTCCACCCCCTCGGGCAGGTCGACCGAGCCGGTGACATCAGTGGTGCGGAAGTAGAACTGCGGCCGGTAGCCCTTGAAAAACGGGGTGTGCCGCCCGCCTTCTTCCTTGCTCAGTACGTACACCTCGGCGTCGAATTCGGTGTGCGGGGTGATGGTGTTGGGCTTGGCCAGCACCTGGCCGCGCTCGACGTCGTCGCGTTTGGTGCCGCGCAGCAGCACGCCGACGTTGTCGCCGGCCTCGCCCTGGTCCA
>WBUJ01000282.1 GCA_008933795.1 Candidatus Contendibacter sp.
CCAGTGCGCAGCCGGCGGAACCCGCGCCAACGATGATGTAGTCATAAACAGGTCGCGGCATCGGCAGCGGTCCCGGCGTCACGTCAGATCGTAAAAAGCCCGGCGCCCGTAAGGGCGCGGGGACCCATTTGGCTCAGCGGTTTACTTCGGCATCCTGGTGTCGACGACGGCCTTGAGTTTCACAAACTCTGTCTTCACCGCCGGGTTCCGCTCCACGATCTTCGTTCCCAGCGCGATAAAGGATTTCATCATCGCACTCTGTTCCTGCGGAGGCAGCTTCAGGATTTCACCCTTGTTGGCGAGCCACAATTCATTGGCCTTCTTGTTGTTGTTCTGCACCCAGCCGAAAACTTGCTGCTCGGCCTCTCGCCCGGCGGCGCGGATCGCCTCCTGCACGTCCTTCGGCTGCGCCTTGAACCAGGCTTCGTTGACGAGATTGACTGACAGGATGTGCGAGAAGTTCAGGTCGGTTACGTATTTTGCAACGTCATAATATTTGAAGGCGGTGAGGATCGGCATGCCGGCGAGAAGTCCATCAATGCCGCCGGATTGCAGTTGCGGGATCACCTCGGTGAGGGCCAGCGGGGTCGGAATGACGCCGATCGATTTCATCGGCTCGATCTGCAGCGGCGAGGCGAAGGTGCGCACTTTCATGCCCTTCATCGCCTCCAGCGTCGGTGCCGGCTTTTTCAGGAGAATGACGGTCGGGCTGTTATAGATGGCGCCGATCACGCGCAACCCGCGGTCGATAAACATGGTTTCCAGATGATCGCGATAGGCCGGATCCTGAATGACGGCGCGCTGATGTTCCGGCGAGACGAACAGTCCGGGCACGTCGAAAACCTGGAAGCGCGGATCGAGATTGGTCACGAAAGCGGTCGGCGTAATGAAGGATTCGATCGTGCCGAGCGACACTCCTTCCGCCATGCGCGGAATGGGGCCGAGCTGGCTCGCCGGATAGATTTCCGTCTTCACCTTGCCGCCGATCCGCTTGTGCAGGGCGGCGACAAAGAGTTTCTGCCATTCATGTTGGCCATCATTGATGGTCGCACTGGCCAGCTTCATGGTCGTCTGCGCGGCCGCAATATGCGGCGAAGAGATGGCTGCGAGCATACCGGCAATCGCGGCGGCGAGGATCGTAGTTTTGGTCAGTGCCATGATGACCTCCCAGGGTTCAGAGCGCACGTGTCAGAATGAGCGAAAGTTCCGGCCAGTAAGTGATGATGAGAAGCGCGAGAATCTGCACGGCCGCGAACGGCAATACGCCGCGATAGATCGTCTCAAGCGGTACGCGGAGAACCAGACGTGCCACAAAGATGTTGAGCCCGAATGGTGGCGTGAACATGCCGATCGCGATATTGACGGTCATGACGATGCCGAAATGGATCGGATCGATCCCAACGATCTTCACGATGGGAACGAAGAGCGGAGTCAAGACCAGGATCGCCGAGGTCGGATCGAGGAAGCATCCGACGATGAGCAGGATGATGTTGACCAGTATCAAGAAGGCCCATGGCTCCAGCCGCAGCGACTGCAACGCGGAAACCAAAGCCTGCGGCACCCCGTTCACCGTCAAAATCCATGAAAACAGGGCGGCGGTTGCAACAATCGCCAGAATCTGGGCGGTGAGCATGGCGGAACGGATCGCCGCTTCGAAGACGTCATTCCAGCGCAAGGTGCGGTAGACAAAACGGCCGACCAGAATGGCATAAAGACAGGCAAAGCCGCCGGCTTCCGTCGGCGATGACAATCCAAGATAGATGCTGGCGAGGATCAGCACCGGCATGAACAAGGCAGGGCCGGCGTCCCAGGTGGTCCGTAAAAAATGTGTCAGATTAAAGCCGCCGCTCGTCTTAACCCCCATTCTCAACGCCATGGCCACAACATAGGCGGCCATCATCGCTGCGATCAGCAAGCCAGGAAGGATGCCGGCGACAAAGAGTTTTGGAACCGATTGCTCAGCCGAGGCGCCATACAGGATCATTGCGATGCTGGGCGGAATCACGATGTCGATGGCGCCGCTGGAACTCACGAGGCCGGACGAGAAACGCGCGCCGTAACCGTCGCGGATCAGGCCGGGATAGAGCACCTTGCC
>WBUJ01000283.1 GCA_008933795.1 Candidatus Contendibacter sp.
GCCTCGCCGCCGCCGGCAAGGCCCCCATGGTCATCATCGGCGCCATGATGCGCAAACTCGTTCATGTCGCCTTCGGCGTCCTCAAGTCGGGACAGCCCTTCAAACCAGCTCTTCATGGGGCTTGACCACGATCACAGTATCTACGCCGCTTTGCGGTAATTGCGAATTTCGACCTCAATCCCGTCCCGATACGCCTTTTCGGCCTGTTGGAGCAGGTTCGCCGTGATCTCGCTACCGTGATAAACCTCTCCGCACGTTTGACAGATTTCGCCGGGCACATTCCGCATGATGATGGTGGTTCCATCCCGTTCCAAGGTAATGCTGGCGGTTCCGGGTCGGGTCTCGCCATATCGGCAAATGACGCATTTCATGATTTTACCCTCGTGGTGAAGTCGGCGGACCATTGGGCCGGATCCGGTTCGTAGACCGTGATGATGATGCGTTCGCCCTTTAGCTTTCAGCAAACACGATATGCACCGGCCTATTCCCGATGTAGCCAAGCCATAGGCAACTGGGCAGTGGATAATCGTTCGGGTAGTCTTCGATGACCATTCCCGTCGATAGCGCGGCTTCGACATCGGCTTGAGTGATTCCGCGCTCATACATGCGCTTGATGGCGTGTTGTCGGTAGTTATAAATCATGGTTGCCTGGCTCCCACGCTCCAGCGTGGGAGCACGTTCAGACGCTCCAGCGTCGCGATCTTCTTGAGAGGACTCGGGCCGCTGGAGCGGCCTGGACCGCATTCCCACGCTGGAGCGTGGGAACGAGAACGATTGACTTTCACTGTCCCTTTCCCGCCCGCTCCCGGTTCAGCGCCAGCAGCCGGCGCAACACGTCCTCGTCGCTCAGGTCCACCGGCCAGCCGTAGGCGGCGGCCACGGCTTCGTCCAGAGCGTGATGGGCGTTGACCAGCCAGGTGGGGCGCTGATTGTAGAGATTCGTCAGCGTCCGCTTTTTGAGTTCGGCGGCATGTTCCGGTTTGGGAATCAAGCGGTCGGGATAGCCGGGGACGATTTCTGGGACCCGCTCCACCCATTCCGGCGGATTTAACCAGTGCTCGCGCAATTCGTTGAGCCAGCGCGCGGCGGCGGCAATGGCCTGGGCGCGCGGATCGTCGGCGTAATCGCTGGCGTTACGGCTCGGTTGCAATCCCGGTGGGAAGGGGAAGGTTTCAAAGCAGACTGAAGCGGTATAAACCGGACGATCTTCAAGCGTTGAACCCATTGCCAACGCCCAGACGACATGAATCCGCGAGGAAACAATCCCAAATGTTGTGTCGTCATCGCGTGGAATCACTACCAATTTGTGTTCCGGCGCAACGCTAACCGGCAGCCAGATGAAAACGCGATGCTTGGCCGTTTCGGATGTGGCGATATAGCGCGTCAGTCCCGCCAGTTTTCGGCGCAAGCCAGGGCGAGTTTCGCCATGCCGCCACCAGTAAACTACCCGCGACTTACGATTGTTCGCCATCCGCACCGGCTTAACGTTCGCCAACACATGCGCGAACGGCGCTTCGTACAGCGCGGCTTCGCTCTCGCTCAAATCGGTTCCAAAGTCGATGACCCAACGGCCTTTCCAGCCTTGGGTGACATCCACGCCGTTCCAGATCGGGCGCAATACTTCGCGGTTGGGCCGGCCGTGCGGGTTCGGCTGGCGCAACCACTGTCGCGCCGTGTCGCTGTCCACCGCGAACGCGCCGGCCAGACACAGGCCGAAGAACGAACAACCGGCGTTTTCCGGCAACGGGCGGGCCTGGGTCAAATCCATCCCTCTGGCGGCATCGAGCGGCCGGCCGGTCAGGTCGGCGTGAATTTCCGCAACGGGGTGACCGTCGAGCGTCGCGCCATTCGTCATCCGCCCAAAGCACACCAGCGAAACCCGCACCGCCGCGCCGTCGTTGATCCACGGTTGGTCGCTCCAGGCGTTAAAGATTGTGCCGGTGTCGAGAATTCGCTCCAGCACCGGCCGGTTGCGCTTTTGGCGGATCGAGTTGGTCGCCACCAGGCCGGCCCGCCGCGTCGGTCCGGCTGCCATTTGCGCCCGCGCCTTCTCGAACCAGTAGCAGACCAGATCCGCG
>WBUJ01000133.1 GCA_008933795.1 Candidatus Contendibacter sp.
GGACCACCCGCGATAATGCCAGCACCCCTCACGTTGGCGGAATGAGCGACATGAAACTGATGCGCCATGAAGCCGCCGGACGAAATGCCAGACACCGAAATCTGCTCTTTATCGATCCTGAGTTTTTTTCCCATACCCGCAAGCGTAGTAACTTGCTCCGCAGCGGTCGCAGTCGCGATCATGAATACCACAGCAACGGCGGCTAGGAATGCCAAGCTTTTACCTCGAGTCATAAACAGCCCCCTTTGCAAACAATACTGGAATGAATTGGATGGGTCGGATCGCCAGATCGTTTTGGCGTTACTAACGGGTTCGGAAACAAAAAAACCGAACTGCCTCTCGTGACCTTCACGCTGGTCACTATCGGCAGTTCGGCTGTCTTTGTTCGAGACCCGTGACTTTCCGTCCCTGTCTCGCGGCAGGTTTGGTTTTCTTGTTATCTCATGCTGGTGACTTGCCCTATAACAGAAATCATGCTGCATTGCAACCAAGAAAACTGATGCGACTCCAAACCAACCTCGGTCAAAATCGGCATTGCGGATCGCATCCGCCTAAACATTGAAGCGGAAGTGCATGACATCGCCCTCCTGGACGATGTAGTCCTTGCCCTCCAGCCGCCACTTGCCCGCCTCGCGGGCGCCAGCCTCGCCGCCATGAGCGATATAGTCGGCATAGGCGATCACCTCAGCGCGGATGAAACCCCGCTCGAAATCGGTATGAATCACCCCCGCCGCTTGCGGCGCGGTGGAACCGGCGCGCACCGTCCAAGCCCGCACTTCCTTTGGACCGGCGGTGAAATAGGTCTGCAATCCCAGCAGTTTGTAGGCAGCGTGGATCACCCGATCCAGACCCGGCTCGGCCAGCCCGTAATCAGCCAGAAACTCCGCCCGGTCAGCCTCGTCCAGTTCCACCAACTCCGCCTCGATGGCCGCGCATACCGGCGCGACTTCGGCCCCTTCCTGGCGGGCGATGTCCCGCACCTGATCCAGTAGCGGATTGGCGGTGAAACCATCCTCGGCGACGTTGGCGATGTACAGCACCGGCTTGGCGGTCAGCAGAAACAGTTCGCGCAAGGATTCGCGTTCGGCAGCCGACAGTTCCAACGTCCGCAACGGAGCGCCGGTATCGAGATGCGCCCGCACCCGCTCCAGCAGCGCCTTGCGTTCCAGCGGCTCGCGGCCGCCGGCCTTGGCCGCCTTCTCGGCGCGCTGCAAGGCTTTTTCCACCGTCGCCAGATCGGCCAGCGCCAGCTCGGTATGGATCGTCTCGATGTCGGAACGTGGATTCACCTTGCCGACCACATGAATCACGTCGTCGTTCTCGAAGCAGCGCACCACGTGGGCGATGGCGTCGGTTTCGCGGATGTGCGCCAGAAACTGGTTGCCCAGGCCCTCGCCTTTGGACGCGCCGGCCACCAGCCCGGCGATGTCCACGAATTCGACCGTGGCCGGAATGATCTGCTTCGGCTTGACGATGGCGGCCAGCGCATCCAGGCGCGGGTCGGGCACCGGCACCACGCCGACGTTGGGATCAATGGTGCAGAACGGATAGTTCTCGGCCTGGATGCCGGCCTTGGTGAGCGCATTGAACAGAGTGGACTTGCCGACGTTCGGCAGGCCGACGATACCGCATTGGATGCCCATGACGACTCGCTATCAGGAAGAACCCGCCGGACCGGGTGGAGGAGATTCGACGCGCCGGCTGTGCAGGGCGTGAACCGCCCGTTCCCACTGCCCGGCGACGAGGCGCGGCAGTTCGCGCAGGGCGTCGGCAATGGCCTGTTCCAGCAGCGTCCGTTCCGCTTGGGGCGCGCGACGCAGCACGTAATCCAGCACCTCGCGGCTGTCGCCGGGATGACCGATGCCCAGCCGCAAGCGCAGAAAATCATTGCCGCCCAACTGGGCGATGAGATCGCGCAGGCCGTTGTGACCGCCGTGCCCGCCAGACCGCTTGAACCGGACCACGCCGGGTGGCAGGTCCAGATCGTCGTGAACCACCAACATCGCCGGCAACGGCAGCCGGTGAAACCGCGCCAGCGCCGTGACCGCCAGGCCGCTGCGGTTCATGAAGGTCATCGGTTTGAGCAGCCACAGGTCCTGACCGGCCAGCGCGATCCGGCAGGTCTCGCCGTGATATTTGGCCTCCGGGCGGAAATGGCCGCCGTGCTGGCGGGCCAGTTCGTCCACCAGCCAGAAGCCGGCGTTGTGCCGGGTATCGGCGTACTGGGGGCCGGGATTGCCCAGCCCCACCACCAACCGCAACGAGGCTTCCGGTTCCGGCACGACGGCGGTTCCATCCGGCGAATCGAGCCAGCCTTAGCCGGCTGCCGGCGTCGTGGGCGCGGCGACGGTCGGAGCTTCCTCGCCGCCGTGGGGGTGATGGATGCTGGCCACGATCGCATCCAGCTCGGAACCCGGGGCGACATGGGTGGCCAGTTCCACTCCGGCCGGCAGCTTGAGATCGGACAGGTGCAGCGCCTCGCCCATCCCGAGGTCGATGATATCCACCTCGAGGAATTCCGGCAGATCCTTGGGCAGGCAGGCGATTTCGATGTCGATCAGCGCGTGGCTGACCACACCGCCTTGCTGCTTGACGCCACGGGCCTCGTCCTCGTTGATGAAGTGCAGCGGGATATGCACCCGCAGCTTGCGGTCGGCGCTGACCCGCAGAAAATCGATGTGCAGGATGGTCGGCTTGAAGGGATGGCGCTGCAAGTCACGCAGCACGGCGCTTTCGACCCGGTCGCCCAGCTTCAGGGTCAGGACGTGGGAATAAATGGCTTCGTTCTGCAACTGGTTCATGAACTCCAGATGCTCCAGCGTCAGCGCCTGCGGTTCCTGCCCGCCGCCATACAGGATGGCGGGCACCTTGCCGGCGCGGCGCAGGCGGCGGCTCGCACCTTTCCCCAGATCGCTGCGCGGCTCGGCGTTCAGTTCAAACATTGCACTCATGGTTTCCACTCCAAACGGTGAAAATAAAAACACGACGCGCCCGCGACCAGACGCGCCGCTCGGTTAAAAATCTGAGATGAGGATTCCTGCTGTTCAGGCGAACAGCGAACTGACCGATTCCTCGATGTGGATGCGGCGCATGGTCTCGGCTAGCAAACCCGCCACGCCGATCTGGCGGATGGTCGGACAGGCCGCCGCTTCGGGTTGCAGCGGGATAGAGTCAGTCACCACCAGTTCGTCCAGCACCGATTCACGGATGTTTCTGACGGCTGGACCGGACAGCACGGCGTGGGTGCAATAGGCGCGCACCGAGGCGGCGCCCTGTTCCTTCAGCGCCTGGGCCGCCAGACAGAGCGTGCCGGCGGTGTCCACCATGTCGTCCACCACGATGCAGTGCTGGCCTTCCACGTCGCCGATCACGTGCATGACCTTGGCCTGGTTGGGCGCGGGCCGGCGCTTGTCGATGATCGCCAGGTCAGCGTCGTCCAGCCGCTTGGCCAGGGCGCGGGCGCGCACCACGCCGCCCACGTCCGGCGACACCACCATCATCTCGCCGAAGTTCTGGGCGCGGATGTCGTTGAGCATGATCGCAGTGGCATAGATGTTGTCGACCGGAATATCGAAGAAGCCCTGAATCTGGTCGGCGTGCAAATCCACCGTCAGCACCCGGTCCACCCCGACGCTGGTGATCATGTTGGCGACCACCTTGGCCGAAATCGGCACCCGCGCGGAGCGGGGACGGCGGTCCTGGCGCGAATAGCCGAAGTAGGGGATGACCGCCGTGACTCGCACTGCCGAGGAGCGTCGCAGCGCGTCGGCAATGACCAGCAGTTCCATGATGTTGTCGTTGGTGGGATAACAGGTCGGCTGGACGATGAACACGTCGCGGCCACGGACGTTCTCCATCACTTCGACCATGACCTCGCCATCGCTGAACCGGTCGACGATGGCTTGGCCGAGGGGTAGTTGCAGGTGGCTAGCGATCTCGCTGGCGAGACGCGGATGGGCATTACCCGCGAATACCATCATTCGACCTTCGTACACGACCTGTTCCCCCACTGTCGATCTGTTCTGCTGGGTAAGATGGCTGGGCCGCCAGGATTCGAACCTGGGAATGCCGGATCCAAAATCCGGTGCCTTACCGCTTGGCGACGGCCCAAGAAACTTGGAGGTGTTTAGATGGACGCGGTTGGTCGCCGCGCCAGATATTCGTGCAACGGCGAGCGGTTGCAGCCCCGCGCGACGAAACCGGTCCAGCCGGTGGGCAGCCCAGCCAGCACCCGTTCGGCGCCGGGGGCGTCCGAGAAGGCGGCGAACACGCACGCGCCGGTGCCAGTCAGCCGGGCTTGGCCGAATTGCGCCAGCCAGCTTGCGGCGGCGGCCACTTCCGAATAGCGACGGTAAACCACCGCCTCGCAATCGTTGCCGCCCGCGCCCGCCACGAAGTCGGTTATTGTGATGGGCGAGGAATTTCTTGTCAAATCCGGGTCAGCGAACACCGCGCCGGTGGCGACATGACAGGCGGGGATCAGCACTACGAACCATGGCTCGGCCAAATCCACCGGCGTCAGCCGTTCGCCCACGCCCTCGGCCCAAGCCGCCCGGCCATGGACAAATACCGGCACGTCGGCGCCCAGGGTTAAACCGAGGTCGGCCAGTTCCGCCAGAGTCAGGTCGGTGCGCCAGAGATGGTTGAGCGCAACCAGGGTGGTGGCGGCGTCGGAACTGCCGCCGCCCAGCCCGCCGCCCATCGGCAGGCGCTTGGCGATGCGAATCGTCACACCTCGGCGAACGCCGGCGGCCCGTTGCAGCAGGTGGGCAGCGCGCACGGTTAAATCGGCCGCCGCCGGCACGCCGGGAACTGTGCTGGCCCGCTCGATCAGACCGTCGTCGCGCAGGTCAAACCACAGCCAGTCGCCGCGATCCAGGAACTGAAATACCGTTTGCAGCAGGTGGTAGCCGTCCGCTCGCCGGCCGACGATGCGCAGCATCAGATTCAGCTTGGCGGGCGCGGGCCAAGCGGCGGGATCGGGCGCTACAGCGTCCATTGCTCGATCACCAGCTTGACGCTCAAGTCCTGGCGCCGGGCGACGATGCGTTCGGGCAGGTCGAGATTAAGAATGGAGGTCGGCGCGTAGGCCGGATATTCGATAACCCAGCCGTTCTGCTCCAGCCGGGTTAGCCGGCCCTGGGCATCGGTTTGCAGCGTGGGGGTTGAACCGGGTTCGGGCAGACCCCGCGCCCAGTAGCGCAGGCCGTTCACCGGCAGGCGCACGCCGAGGCTTTGTTCCAGCAGGGCGTCGGCATCGGGGGCCGTCCAGTGCTGACCGTCCTGCGTCTGAATGCGCACCTGCGACCCATCACTCTCAACAATCACCCGACCTTGACCGAGCGGGCCAATCAAATCAATGCGATAGCTGGGGCCTTGTTGCGCCCACTGGAAATTGGCGTGCCAGCCCTCTTGGCCGCTGACGACGCCAATCCGGCCCTCGGCCTGCCAGGTGGTTAACCGCGCCAGCCGGCTTTGTCGGGCGGTCCAGGCGGTTGCGGCCTCTGAAGAAGTCACGGGCGGGATCGCGCAGCCGAACAGCGGCGCGATGAGAACAACCACCAGCAGAGCGGCGCGGAACAGGGGGCAAGGATTCATGGGTGGCGGCTACTCGCCCAACTTTTCCTTGAGCTTGAGCAGTTGGGAACTGTCGGGATTTTTCCGCAGCGCCTCCCGCCAGATCTTTTTGGCCTCCTCGCGCTGACCGCTGGCCCAGAGCACCTCGACCAGGTGCGCGGCGATTTCGGCGTCGGGATTGGCCTGATAGGCCCGGCGCAGGTACTCCAGCGCCTTGGCGAGGTCGCCCAGCCGGTACTGCACCCAGCCCATGCTGTCGAGCACGGCGGCATCGTCGGGCAACAGCGCCAGCGCCTGCTCGATGTAGCCCAGCGCTTCCGGATAGCGGGTAGTGCGGTCGGCCAGGGTATAGCCGAGCGCGTTGAGTGCCTGCCCGTTCTTGGGGTCGGCGGCGAGAATGGCGCGCAGATCCCGTTCCAGCACGTCCAGCCGGTCGAGCTTCTCGGCCGCCAGCGCCCGCGCGTACAGCAAGTCCTTGTCGTTGGGGTGCAGCGCCAGTCCCCGCTCCAGGGCATCGAAAGCCTCCTGATAGCGGTCGGCCTCGCGCAACGCCTCGGCCTCGGCCAGATACAGGGTGATGCTGTTTTGCGGCTGGTCGCGGCGCAGAGTTTCGAAATGCTGGGCGAAAGCAACGGTTTCGCCCGTCTTGGCCAGCATGATGCCCTTGCGCAACTGGGCCGTCAGGTAACGCTCCTCGCCGGACACCCGTCCGTACCACTCGTTGGCCTTGGCGTAGTTGCCGCGCTGCTCCTCGATCCGGCCCAGTTCGAAATAGGTGTCCGCCAACCGGACATTGCGCTTGATCAGCTCCAGAAAATAGCTCTCGGCCAGATCGAACTGGCGGGTTTCGGTCGCCAACACCCCCAGCGCGTAGACGGAATCGGTATCCTTGGGATTCTGGTTGAGCAGGGTGGCGAACTCGCGGCGGGCCTTGTCCAGTTGCCCGGCGTCCACCAGCAGGCGGGCGTAATTCATGCGCAGGCTGCGGTCGCGCGGCAGGATGGCGACCGCCTTGGCCAGGCCCACCAGCGCCGCCTGGCGGTCGCCCTGATCCATCAGCAGGCGGGTGCGCAACAGATGGGCCAAAACCATCCTGGGATTCTGGACCAGCGCCCGGTCCAGGCTGGCCAGCGCCAGCGCGCGGTCGCCGGCGGCAGCGGCCAGCATCGCCTGATAGTACTGGGCGAAAGCTGAACGCGGATAACGGTCGCCGAACTGCCGCATCACCCGCAGGGCCGCCTGCTTGTCGTCCACCTGACTCAGCAGCGAAGCCACCGTGGCGAAACCCTGCTGCTGGTCCTTCTTGCTGGCGATCTGTCGCACCGCTTCAAGGTAGGGAGCGGCTTCGTCCACCTGGCCGTTGCGCAGCAGCGCCAGCGCCAGCGCTTGGCGGGCCGGGTCGCTGGCCGGGGCCAGCGCGCGCCAGCGTCGCGCCAATTCGAGGGCGGTGGTGTTGTCCTTCATCAGCAGCGCCAGCATCGTCGCCCGTTCGGCCACCTGGGGATCGTCGCTGGCGGCAGCCAACTGGCGGTAATGGTCCAGCGCCACGTTCAATAGGTCGCGCTTGCCGGCCAGTTCCGCCGCCAGCACCTGATACATCAACTCGGCGCGGGGGCTGGGCCGCATGACGGGTCGGATCGGAAATTCCGACTCGGCCGGCGCCTGCGCGTCCACCACGGTGGCGCAGCCGCTCAACAGCAGGCCACTCAAACCCAATGCTTTCAAAAGTCTGTTCATTACCAGCGCGCGTCATGGTTCGCGGCTGGGAAGGCCGCGCGAAACGGAGTGGGGGCAAAAGCGGAACGTCGGTCTTCATCGCGCGGCGCGACCGTTCGCACCCACGGAGCCACCGCCCTTTCACAGTATAATCCAATGGCGGTATGACCTTGCCATTCACCGGTTTTATCCCGCAGAATGACTTTAATTTTCCGGCTTTATCCGACCGCGCTTCAATGCTTCTTCTGACTCTTGGCCTCAATCACCGGACCGCTCCCGTCGGCGTGCGCGAACGGGTGGCGTTCGCGCCCGATCGGGTGGGCAACGCCTTGCGGGATCTGCTCGACCGTGGCGGCGCCCGCGAAGCGGCCATTCTGTCGACCTGCAATCGTACCGAACTGTATTGCGGCCTGAACGACCGAGATGGTGGTCAAGTGGTGGAGTGGCTGGGCGATTATCACCTGCTGCGGACAGTGGATTTACAACCCTATCTGTACCGGCATACCGACCAGCAGGCGGTGCGCCATATTCTGCGAGTCGCTTCCGGGCTGGATTCGCTGGTGCTGGGCGAACCGCAGATTCTCGGTCAGGTGAAAGCCGCCTATCAGGCCGCCAACGGCGCGGGAACCTTGGGCGCCCGGCTGGAACGATTGTTCCAGCATACCTTCGCGGTGGCCAAGCAGGTGCGCACCGACACCCGTATCGGCGCCAGCCCGGTATCGGTGGCGTTCGCGGCGGTGGGTCTGGCCAAGCAGATTTTCGCCGACCTGCCCAAGCGCGCCGCGCTGCTGATTGGCGCGGGCGACACCATCGAACTGGTCGCCCGTCATTTGCACGAAAACGGCGTGGGCCGGCTGATCGTCGCTAATCGCACCCTGGAGCGGGCGCACGCCCTGGTCGCGCCGTTCGACGGCTACGCCATCGCCCTGGACGAAATTCCCGCCCATCTGGGCGAGGCCGATATCGTCATCGCCGCCACCGCCAGCCCCGGTTTTATGCTGGACGCGGCGCGGGTCCGGACCTGCCTGAAACAGCGTCGCCGTCGACCGATGTTCGTGGTGGATTTGGCGGTGCCGCGCGATATCGATCCGGCGGTCGCCGACTTGGACGACGTGTACCTGTACACGGTGGACGATCTCAAGGACATCATCCAGGAGAACCTGCGTTCCCGGGAGGCCGCCGCCGAACAAGCCGAGGAGATCATCGATCATCAGGTCGAGCACTTCATGGGCTGGCTGCGCGCCCAGGACAGCGTCGCCAGCATCCGCGCCCTGCGCCAGCAGGCCGAGGCCGTCCGCGACGAGGCCCTGGCCCGCGCCCGGCGGCAACTGGCCCAAGGCAAAAATCCGAACGAGGTGCTGGACCTGCTCGCCAACCTCCTGACCAACAAGCTCATTCACTCGCCCTGCGCCGGCCTGCGCGAGGCCGCTGCCCAAGGCGACGCCGACATGTTGAACCTGATCAAGAACCTGTACCGCCTGAACGGCGGAAATTCCTGCCGATGAATCCATCCATGCTGGCCAAGCTGGAACAGTTGGCCTCCCGGCACGAGGAAGTCGGCGCGCTGCTGGCCGAACCCGAGATTATTGGCGACAGCGACCGCTTCCGCATCCTGTCAGTGGAATATTCTCAACTGGAACCGGTGGCGCGCGGGTTTTGGACCTATCGCCGGGTGCTGGACGATTTGGACGCAGCCCACGAGATGAGTCGGGACAGCGACCCGGACCTGCGCGCCCTGGCCCAGGACGAAGCGCTGGAGGCCGAAGCCCGTCGCGCCGAACAGGAGCGGGCGCTGCAATTGCTGCTGCTGCCGCGCGACCCGCACGACGCCGGCAACGTGTTCCTGGAAATCCGCGCCGGCACGGGGGGCGACGAGGCGGCGCTGTTCGCCGGCGATCTGTTGCGGATGTATGGCCGTTATGCCGAACTGCGCGGCTGGCAGTGGGAAATCCTCAGCGAAAGTCCGGGCGAGCACGGCGGCTATAAGGAAGCGATCACCCGCGTCATCGGTCAGGGCGCGTATTCGCGGCTGAAATTCGAATCCGGGGCGCACCGGGTGCAGCGGGTGCCGGTCACCGAGGCGCAGGGCCGCATCCATACTTCCGCCGCCACCGTGGCGATTCTGCCGGAGTTGGCCGAGGTTGAGCAGATCGAGATCAATCCCGGCGACTTGCGCATCGACACCTATCGCGCTTCCGGGGCGGGCGGCCAGCACGTCAACAAGACCGATTCGGCCATCCGCATCACCCATCTGCCCAGCGGCATCGTGGTGGAGTGCCAGGACGAGCGTTCCCAGCACAAGAACCGGTCGCGGGCGATGTCCCTGCTCCAAGCAAAACTGCTGGCGGGCGAGCGGGAGAAGCAGCAGAGCGCCCAGGCCCAGACCCGAAAACTGCTGGTCGGCAGCGGCGACCGCTCCGAGCGCATCCGCACCTACAACTTTCCGCAGGGGCGGGTCACCGACCACCGCATTAACCTCACGCTCTACAAGTTGGGCGACATTCTGGCCGGAAATCTCGATCCCATCATCGATCCGCTGATTCAGGAATATCAGGCCGATCAGTTAGCGGCGCTGGCTGAGTGAGCGCGCCGACGCTCCGCGGGTTACGGGATAACGCCGCCCGGCGCCTGGCTGAAGTCAGCGAGACGCCGCGTCTGGACGCCGAAATTCTGCTGGCGGCGGCGCTGGACCGACCCCGCAGTTACTTGCACGCCTGGCCGGAACGAACGCTTGCGCCAGCGCAGGCCGACCGCTTCGCCGCCTGGCTGGAACGCCGGTCGAGCGGCGAACCAGTCGCTTACATCCTCGGTCGGCGGGAATTCTGGTCGCTGGACCTGGAAGTCACTCCCGACACGCTGATTCCCCGCCCGGAAACCGAACTGTTGGTGGAACTGGCGCTAGCGCGGTTGCCGGCGAATCGGCAAGTCGCGGCAGCCGATCTTGGCACGGGCAGCGGTACGATTGCCTTGGCGTTGGCGGTGGAGCGGCCCATGGCGCGGATCGTCGCCACCGACCAAAGTCTGGCGGCGTTGACCATCGCCCGGCGCAATGCCCAGAGGTTGGGAATTCGCAACGTGGAATTCAGGGAAGGCCACTGGTGCTCGCCGCTGGGGAACGAGCGGTTCGACTTGATCGCCGCCAATCCGCCCTATGTCGCCGCCACTGATCCTCGCTGGCGACAAGGCGAATTGCAGTTCGAGCCGGCGGCGGCGCTGGTGAGCGGCGCAGATGGGCTGGATGCCTTGCGGACGATCATCGTCCAAGCGCCGAATCATTTGAAACCAGGCGGCTGGCTGTTGCTGGAACACGGTTACGATCAGGGCGAGGCGGTTCCGGCGCTGCTGCGGGAACGTGGTTTCGATGCGGTGAGCGATCATCGGGATGCCGCTGGCCTAAGCCGGACCAGCGCAGGTCGGTGGCCATCCGTATGGTCGCCATCAATGGTTCAGTAATCAAAAATCCTTGAAAATCCTCACTTGATAGCGCGATTTTCAAGGATATTCTGCTTCTGAATCCGCTTCTCCTTATCTGGTCAAGGGGTATCGGAATCACTGGCCGGGAGAATCGGCTTCGTCGATCTGCACGGACACCCGAAGCTCGGCGCATCGTGTGAGGGTTTCGCCTTGGAGCACGTCATCGGGACGTTGAGAACTCGCGATACCTATTTCTGGGCGACTCACGGCGGTGCGGAATTGGATCTGCTGGCTCTGATCAAGGGCAAACGCTATGGCTTCAAGTTCAAAGACGCCGATGCCCCTAGCCAGACCCGTTCGATGCAGGCCGCCATCGAGGATCTCGGCCTGGAGCATCTGTTGTGGGTCATCTATCCGGGGCAACAGGAATATGCTCTCGATGCCCGGATTTCGGTTATTTCCCTTGACAGGGTTCGGATGCTGGTTTCACCGTAAGCTAACTCAGCAGCACCCTTGCGTTCAATTCTGGCACGACATGCGACGGATTTCCACCGAGGGGTAAAAGGCGGATGAAAAGGGCCAGTTGTTCATGACTTCTGATCGCATCCGATTACCCACAAATCCCAACTCATTGTTAAGATGTAATTTTTCATCAAGCGTCAGGCGTGTGGCATGAGTTGGGCACAAGTAGAGTTTCACGATCTGGCGTTGGGAGATGCGCGGCGGACCCAGCGCTTGATCCGGTTGGTGGACGAGTCGGTCGGCCCAGCCGACCGGGAGCATCCCGCGGGCCTGCGGGGGCTGGCCGGAGACCAAAGCGGCCTATCGGTTGCTGGACAATCCGGCGGTGGAATGGCGGGAGATTCTGGACGTCCATACCCCG
>WBUJ01000134.1 GCA_008933795.1 Candidatus Contendibacter sp.
GTTCCACAACAGCGTCGCGGTAATCTCGCCAGTCGCCGCGCCAGCAGCGGACAAGCGATTGGCGAATTCCCGGCGTTCCTCGGGCGTCGGCTCGGCCTTGACCGGCGGTTCCGCTCGGGCGGGTGGTTCGGCCTTGACCGGCGGTTCGGCTTGGGCCGATGGTGGTTGCCGGGGCGGCGCGGTCACCACCGGCGCGCGCTCGACCAAAACGTCTTCCAGGCTCCGCACGGGCGATGCCATCTCCGATGGTGCGCGGGACGTGGGCTTTGCTGGCAGTGGGCTGGCGTTATCGGGGAGACTAGCGGTACTCATCGGCGGTGGTATGGTCGCCGGCGGTATCGCGCGGGCGGGCGAGATCGGCGTTTCCGTAGAGGGAACCGCCGCGCGGTCGGCGGTCGGCGGCGTTGTAACGGCAGGAATCGCCGTGCGACCGGCGGCCGGCGTTCCCGTGGGTACAACCGCCACACGGTCGCTGGTGGGGGCTTTTATCTCCAACTCGCGCGGGATCTCTCCACCTGCGACGGCGACCGTGGATCGAGCCGGAACCGCGCGGCCATGGCCAGGTTCCCGAACGGCTGGAGCGGCGGCATCGGCTCCAGCGGCTGGCAATGGGCACTGGCCGCGCCGCCCGGCGAGTTGCGCCAGCAAGCTTTCGAGCCGGGTCCGCAACTCCGTCTCGGCGCGTTGCGCCTGGGTCAGGGCGCGATCCAGATCGGCATCCGGCGCTAGTCCCGACTTTTCGCCCGGCGCCGGAGATAACGATGACCGTCCCAACCCCCACCAGAACGCCGCAATCGCGGCCAGCAACACAGCGAGCGCGAACACGCTCCAAAAATACCGGGAGCCGACCACCACATAGCGCCACCGGGTTTCGGATTCGGGTTCCAGCGACGAATCGAGCGCCACCGCAGCCGACTTGGATTCCGGTGGAGATTCCAGCACGGGCAGGGATGACGTTGGCTGCGGGGGCAAAGGCGGCGACGCTTCCGGTAACGGCTCCGCCGAAATCGGCTCCGGCACTGGAATGGCGGGTGGCGCTTCCGGTTGCCGCCCGTTCTCCGGCGACGATTCATTCCCCATAACGGGCGCTGGCGCGGCGGCGGCGGCCAGTTCGGGCATGGCAATTTCCGGTATTGCCACGTCGCGCGGCGGTTCAGCCGAATTTGGTGCGGGCGGCGGAACCATTGAGCTTCGCGCCGGTTCCGCCAACATTTCCCAGGGCCGATCCGGCATGAAGCCCCAGCGGATCATCACCGGCCGCCCCTCGACCAGAAACAGATCGGTTTCCGCTGGCGCGCTCAGGGCCACCCGCAGCATCGCGCCCAATTGCGCCCGGCGGGCCTCCTTCGAAGCGGCATAGCGCTCCGCCACGTCCCGGCCACGTTCCAACAGGTCATGGACTTGGGCGAGAATCGGCTGACGCCGCTTCTCGGGCAGATCGCTCAGCGCCGTTGGCGGATGATCGGGATCGCCCTCGGTATACCAGTCAACCCGGTTGTTGGCGCGATCCACGACCGGTTCGGCCAGCAGCGTCGCCGCCTCCGGCCCCAGTTCGCTGGCCAGCACCGCCCGGATTTGCGGATACAGGGCGTGCAGCGGCTGGCCGAAGCCGCCGGTCTCGCGCATTCCGGCGAAGGATCCGCTGCTGAGAAGAATCTGTTCGATCATGCCCGCCACCCCCTCGCCCTCTTCCTTAACTGGATGATTTCCCGAGTCAACGCGCCGGCGCGTCGGGTATGACCGCCGGGGCCGATGGGTCGGCCGACCCGGTCAGGGCGATATCGACACCGCCGCCGCCCAAGGTCAGATCGAGGCCATACTGCACGTTCTGCAAATACAGCATGACGCCCCTCTCGTTGCGCAATACGGCGTTGCCGCCGCCCTGAACCACGGTCAACCCGCCCTCGACCGCGATATAGCGCCCGGGGAAATCAGCCAGTTCCCGCAGGCGGTAAACCTGGCCAAGCGCGTCCACCTTGCTAATCCCCAGCGTCGCCACCTTGATCCCCGACACCGTGAACGGATACTTCCGCCCCTGGAATTCCAGCGCGCCCTGTCCCTGGCTGAAGCCGAACAACAGCCCGAACGAGGTGCTGGAAAAAGTCAGCCGGGCATCCGGCCGCCGATCCTGGGCCAAGGCCGCGCCCGTTCCGGCGACCAGCGCCATTATTAAAACCATTCGCGTGAATCGCATCGGTTTTTCTCCCCGTATGGAGATCAGGCCACCGGGATCGAATACCGGGGCCATTCAAACTGGTTCAGCAACATCTTCTCCAGTTCGCGGGACAAGTCCACGCTCGGACCACCGTCCTTGACGCTGCTGCGCGAGCAACTGTCCAGCGGCCAGACTCCCACCTTTTCGTCGAGATTGACTTCCTTCCACTTGGGATGGCCGGTCTGCCGGAGCGTGTCGATATTGGCGCGAATGGCTTGGCCCAACTTCGCCAACTGCTGGCAGCGCTGGGTGAAATAGGGGCTCCGCTTGCCGGAAAAGTCGAAGCTCATCAGCACCGCCTTGACCGCAATCGTGGGCACGTCGCCGCTCAACCACTCGTAATCGGTTGGGCCGATCCGAGCGGGCTGGTATTCGCGCAACAGTCGTGGATCGTCCAATGGCACGAAATGCACGTTCGCCAGCATGGGCGCGAACTCCGGCTTGGTGATCAGGTTGCCCACCTTGGTGAACAGGCTGACCGGCTTGCCCGCCACGTAAAACGTCGCGTCGGCCTCGCCTTTCAGTACGGCGGTCACCCCTTGCAGCGGCGGCAAATTGATCGGCTCGGCTGGCTTGATCCCGGTCAGTTGCAATAGATTCATCGCGGTCAGCCAGGTGCCGCTGCCCTGCTCGCCCACCACCACTCGTTTGCCCTGCAAGTCATCGAACGAGGCAACGGCCTTGTTGGCGAACAGATGCACTTCCTCGTTGTAGAACGGGAAGATCAGCCGCAGCCGGCCGGCGACCTGGCGCATTTCCGGATTTTCGGAGCGGCTGAGAAAGCCCAGCACATCCGACTGGACGATGCCGAAGGTCGCGTTTTCCTTGCTGTTGATGCGCTTGATGTTGTCGATCGAGCCTTGGGAATCCTTGACCAGGATATCCAAACCGACGGTCTTGGCCACTCCGGCGATATCGTTGCCAAACTTGATGTAGGTGCCCGTCTGGGAACCGGTAACCATGCCAACTTGCTTGGCGTTGACATCGTCGGCGCGCGCCGACGTCGGTTCGCAGCACAATAACAGTAGCAAGCCGCTGATCAACAGACGGTTCATACAGGTACTCCTTGCAGTGAATCACGATGCGGTGGAATCGATTCGCGTCCGACGGTTGCGTATTCAAGGCGACGACTTTGGTCGGCGCAACCCTTTTTCCAGTTCCTGCAGGGTTGGATCGAACTGCGATTTCAGTTCGTCCTCCAGGTCGCGTCCGGAGCTTGGTCGGGCGGGCGGGACCGACGGCGGTTTCGGCGAAACTCGGGAAGCTGGCGCAACGGCCGACGGAACAGGCGTCCGCTCGGACGCGGGTGGTTGAACCGGCGTGGCGGGCGCAGGGGCCGGCGTTGGCGTCGAAATAGCCGGCGGAGCGGGTATCCGCTCGGGCGCGGCGGGCTCCGGCGCGGGGATCGGTTCCGGCGCGGGCGCTGGGACTGGCGCCGGTATCGGTTCTGGCGCCGGTATCGGTTCTGGCGCCGGTATCGGTTCTGGCGCGGGTCTCGGTTCGGGGACGCGGTAGGCGCTGGCCGGCGCCGGCGCGGTCATGGGGGGACTGCCAGAGCGCTGGCCGAACCACCACCATCCTCCCAGCGCCGCCAGCGCCGCCAGCGCCGCCAACAGAATTAATCCGATCAGGAACCCGGAGCGTCTCCCGCGCTGCTCCTCGTCGGCCGCTTCGGCGGGAACGGGCGATGGTTCCGAAAGCGGCGTTGGCCGGCGGGATGGCGCCGCAACCGTCGGCGGCTCTTCGTCCGGACCCGGCGCGGGAAGCGGCGGCGGCGACGCGGGCGGGACGGCCAGTGGCTGACCATCGCCCTCGGCCGGTGGAACCAGCCGCCCCGACACCTTGCGGGTCGGTTCCACGACGACGGGATGCTCGGCGCTCGAAACCGGCGGTCGCGCCCGCCTCTCCGTCACCACCCGCGTCGGCCCCTCCTGGGTCGAATGCGGCCCCCGCGCCCGGTGTCCCACGACCTGGGTCGGCGCATCGTCAGGGCCCGCCACTGCCGGCTCGGCGCCGATTTCCGGAATCGCCACGTCAGGGATGGGTAAATCCGCGTTGCTGACCTCCGGCATCGGCGGCGGCTCGACCGCCGGCATGGCGCTCGACTCTGGTTCCGGGCGCGGTTTCGGGGCCGCATCGACCCGCGTGCCGCCGACCACCCGCCGCTCGCCGCCAGCGGCGCCCTCCTCAAGCTCCAGCTCCAGCGGCCAGACAAAGGTCACGGCGATGGCATCGGCCAGTCCTTGCCCGCGCACCGCCAGGGTGTACGGCATGTTTTCCAGTTGGAACGCCAGATCGGGATGGACGACGAACTTCAGCGCGTCTCCGCTGTACCACGCCTCCTCGGGCTGCAACCAGCATTCCGCGCCCTGCCAGCCGTCTGAACCGAGATGGCTGGCGGCGAAACCGTGGCGGCTTAGCGCGAATTCGAAGGTTTCCAGACCGCGCGGCAGACCGTCGAGGGTGACGATGGCGTGTCCCAGTGGGCGGGCGGGATCTTCCGAAACGCGAACCGATAAGGCAGCCATCCCGCATCCTCCAAAGTTTTTCGTTAGCTTGTTAGCTTGATTGTAAGCCAAGCGTGGAGCGCGCGGCTCGAAATCCCGCTCAGGCGGCCGGCCGCAGCCGCGCCAGCAATTCGCCCAGCCGGCGATTGGCGGCGAGATCGACCTCCGCGCCGTCGCGGGTCCGGGCGTTGCGCTCCACCAGGTCCAGGAAACCGCGAATCCAGTCGGTGTAGTAGTCCTGATCGTAGCTGGACGGCTGTTCGCCCAGTTGCGGCCCCCCGCGCGGCACCGCCCGGGGTGGAAACACCGGCCGGGGACCACTGTCCAGCGCCAGCATCGGCCGCTGTTCCAACACCAGGGCGTCGTAGCCCAAATAATCCACGTAGCCGTTGAGCAGGTTGGCGGTCAGCCGGGCCGGCAACGCCACGATCTGTTCGAACTTCATGCGGAAGCCGGTGACTTGGCGCACCAGCGTCTCGATTCGCTCCTCCAGCTTCAACCGTTGCGCGCCAGCGATCAACTCCTTGACAAACTCGGCCATGCTGGCTTCCGGCACCCGGTAGTAGTCGCACAGCGATTTGTTGCCGCTCAGATCGTGCAAATCCCGCATCCATTCCGCCACCGCCTCGCGGGCGAACAACGCGGCGTCATCCCGGCGGGGCGCTTCGGTCGGCTCGCCCGCCGCCGGCGCTCCCAACCCCAGCAGCGCCTTCATCTTGCGGGTGTCCACCGCCGCGCCGATGGTCGGCGCGCTGATCGCCTGGTTCTCGTCCGGCAGGCGGGTCTCGATCCGGTAATAGATGCCTTCCAGTTCGTCGCTGTCGGCCTGCAAGGCGCGCAGCAATTCGCCGAAACGCTGTTCGCCGGCGCAGTCGATCAGACTGCCGGCCACCTGCCGCGCCGCCGCCCGGCGCTTTTCCAGTTCCTGCTCCGGGTTGTCGCTGACGTAGTAATGAGCCATGCGCTCGACCATCTGCTCGCCCAGCCGCGCCACCTGTCCGGCCAGTTGCTGGCGCTTGAGTTCGGGATTGCACAGCGGCCGCAGATTCTCGGCCAGATAGCTGACGCCGCCGTCGTTGAGCGCGAATCCCGCCTCCCAGGCCTGTTCGGGATTCTGGAAATGGGCGCTGGCGGCGGCATCCCGCAGAAACGCCTGCTTGAACAACTCGATTCGCTTGCGCTCGCCGGGCCGGACGTTCAACTCCTGGTTGTTCTCGTCGTAATCGAAGATGTTCTTGGCCTTGAAGTTGGGATTGCGCAGCCAGAAGCTGTTGCGAAACACGCCTTGCGTGTCCCACTGGCGCGGCCAGTCGTGCTGCTTGCCGAAGAAGTTGAGCAGCGAGCTTTCCATCCGGGTGATCCAGCGGCTTTCCGGGGAACGCTCGCCGGCCTTCTCCTCGAACTCCATGTCGAACTTGGTCAGCACCAGAAACAGTGCGGTCGGTTGTTGCGACCGTTGTTCCGGGGTCGCGCCGTGGGTGGACACGATCCAGTCGAACACCATCTCCGGCAGGGTCTTGACCTCCTGGTTGCTGGGGCCGATGCACAGCAACATGCTGGTCAATTCCTGCTCGGCGCAATAACGTTCGAACAGATAGGCCACCTTGCCGCGCAGGAACAGACTTTGCAAAGCGTCGGCGCCTTGCAGGAAGGTCGGCAGGTCCTTGATCTGCTCGCGGGAGCGCGCGCCGGGGAAGTCCAGCAGGTCGGTGTGCTGGAAAAAGTCCCAGGGCTGCTCGCTGATGACGATGCGCAGTTCGGCGATCAGCGCCGTAACTTCGCTGCGCGGTAAGGTCACCCGCGCACCGTTGGTTCCGGTCAACGCCAGCGTCCCGCCGCCGCCGGTTCCCAAGCCCTTGAGGGTCTGCACGTCGATGAGGCTCTGCTCGCGGGGGAGCAGAGCCTCCAGCCCGGCGCGGGCGTCGGTGGCGAAATTGAGGCCCTGCAAACCGGCATAGAGGCGCAGGTAGAGTTGGCTAAATGCCTCCACCCCGCCCCAGATGACGCCAAACAGCTTGGCGCGGTCCTGAATCCGCAAGCGGGGGGCCAGTTGCGCGGCCTGGTCCCAGTAGCCGTGCCGCAGCAGGCGCACCCGCTCCTGGCCCTTGAAGTAGCGCTCGAAATAGGCTTGCAGGTCGTACACATCGTCGGCGGTCAGCGGGTCCACCGGCTGGGGCTGCGCCGCCGGAGCCAGCCCCGCCAGCAACTCGGTCAACTGGGCCTGGGTCAGCAACTCGTCGTCGCTGTGGTCGCAGTCGGCGTAATAGGTGTTGCCGAGGATCTTGACCAGATCGGTCTGGGTCAGCAGCCGCATTTGCACCGGGGCGGCCGGGGTGGCGTCAGCGCCCGGTTGCAGGGTGAAGCGGGTCACCAGGCCGGTCGATTCGCGCCCGCCTTCCGGGTTGATGTCGCGGATGAAGTCGATCTCCTGGCCGGCGAAATCGGCCAGCAGCGGCGCGTTGCCCTTACGGGCCAGAGCCGAGATCAGATAGGACTTACCGGACTGGCTGGGGCCGAACACCCCGGCGCACATCGGCCGTTGCGCCGCCTGCTCCAGTCGGCGGGCCTGGGCGGCGAGACGGCGGAACTCCTTGGTCAGCCCGGCCTTTTCCTGGCGGACTCGTTCGGCGTTGTCGTCCAGCCAGGTCAGGAATTCGGCGCCGACCTGTTCCAGGGCGCGGCAAGTGTTGCTGAGAGTGGCGTCGGTGGCGGTCATGGCAGGTTCGCTGGCGATGGGTGACTTGGCTTTCGGCAAATTGTAGCGCAGCCGGGCGGGTCGGTTGGGTGTAATGTCAGGGTGTCGGCGGCCATGTTCTGGCAGGTTTCATCAACGAATCGCGCCAAGTGATCGCCGATCAGGGAATAAGGGAGCAGCACCTCATTGGCGCCGCTGGCTTTCAAAACTTCCACCTCATGCGCCGAATCTGCCGTGGCGACAATAACCGCATTCGGCGCCAAGGCCCGACAAGTCGTCACGATGGCCTGATTGCTGGTGCCCTTGAGCATCATGTCGGGAATGGTGGACAGGAGGATTTCCGCGGTTGAAACATGGGCGTGTTCCAGAGTGTCCCTACTGCTGATATCACCAAATAATCCCTTGATATTTCGGTCACCCAATTCCTTCAGCACTTCCAGATTAAAATCGATAACCAGAATCTTCCGCAAAAGTTCCGGATTGGTGGTCTCCATTTGATCGATAAAAGCCCTGGCTCCGCGATGATATCCCAGAAGAACCACCGGGTAATGATCGTATTCATCCTCCGTGACGGACTCTTTAACCTTGTGGTGAAAGCCCATCCTGTTGAGCCATCGGTCGAATGCCAGGTAGGCCTGGTGATTGCCGTTGATGAAATAGCTGGACAGAACCGAGGTAAACGCCATCGCATAGATGATCAGCGACATCATGCGTTGATCGATGTGACCATGACTCACTCCCAAGGCTGCCACCACCAGGGAAAACTCACTGATTTGGGAAAGATTTAGGCTGGCGATAAAACTGGTTCGCCGCCCACTACCGGCGAGGGAGAGTAGCGGATAGATGATCACAAACCGGGATGCGACGACAAACAAGACGATGACGACGGCCATGGTCAGCATTGCGGCGTCCGGGACCGGAATCTTCATGCCGATGGAGAGGAAAAACAGGGTCAGAAAAAAATCACGCAACGGGAGCACTTTCGCCGTGACATGGACGCTGTACGGAAAAGTCGAGATGGCCGCCCCGGCAATCAGGGCGCCCATTTCCATGGAAAGACCGATCCAGGCCGCCAAGCCCGCCATCAATGCACACCAGGCAACCGACATGGCCACGACCATTTCCGGTGTGTTCGAGATCTTTTCAAATACCCAGTCCAGCAGATACTTGCTGAGGAGAAAACCAACCACCAGGAGCGCCAGGCTTTTGCCCAGAGCCACGACGACGAGAACAATCCGGGGATCGGTGAGGTGTGGTTGCAAGGCCAGAATCAGAATCGCCCAGAGATCCTGGAAGATGAGAACTCCCAGGGTGATTCGACCGGGCATGGTATCCAATTCAAACTTGTCATACAGGAGCTTGACGACAATGGCGGTACTGCTCAAGGCGCAGAACATCGCCAAATAAAGGGCCTCGATGTGACCTTGACCCAGGTCGTAGCCCAACAACATGAAGAATCCCACACCCATCAGGATCGAGAGGGGAAATTGGCCGATTCCGGGATAGAGCAACTGCCGTCCAGACGACAGCAAATGGGAGGGATTGAGTTCCAGGCCGATGATGAACAGCAGCAGGATCAGGCCGAGTTCGGAAATGACTTCAATATCCGCCGGATCGGATATCAGCCCGAGGCCAATTTGGGGTCCGATCACCGCCCCAGCGACCAGATACCCGAGAATCACTGGCTGACGAAAAAATTGAAAGATAAAGCCAAGCACTGTGGCTGCCAGAATGGAAATACCGATTTGAGGAAGAATACCGTGCATGAAAGTTCACTTTATCCTTGCGTGTTCCGCATTTGGAATGCACATTAAGGCTTACTCAAACACGGGATTCATGTGTAGATACTGTTATCGTGGTCCAGCGCCAAAGCCCGCTGCATCGGTTAATTCGGGATTGCCGGCCCAACCCAGCGGATACGTCCCGTTTTCCACGAAGCGGTGAAAGCTCGAATGGGGCCAATCGGCGACCCGCATCACAAGACCATGTTTGACCGGGTTGTAATAGATGCAGTCGCAGTGGCGTTCGAAATCCCGTTGATCGCGAATCGCGTGTTCCCAGAACCGCCGTTGCCAAATGCCCCGTTCGCCTTTTTGTTTCCGTCGATCCGATAATCGTTCCCCTGGGGCAAGGGTTCGGGCGAACGATGCCTTGATCAACCGCCATCGTGTGGAGTAGTCCGCATCATCCGGCGGCAAGGTCCACAGGCAATGAAGATGATCGGGGAGAACGACGATCGCGTCGATGTGAAACGGTTGTTGACGCCGCACGGAAACAGAGGCGGCGCGCAAGGCGTCAATGTGTTCGGTCAGGAGATGACGGCGGCGTTCCAAGAGAGCGACCGTGAAAAAGTAGGAACCGCCGGGGATATAGGCACGGACATAGTGAGGCATGAAGGAGAGTTTGCCGCATCCATCACCCGATCAAAAGGAAAAATGTAGGGCGGGTTAGGGCGTCAGCCCGTAACCCGCCATTGGGTGGGACAGCCATCCGGGACGGCGGGTTACGCTACGCTAACCCGCGCTACGCGCTATGTAGCATAGCTGTGGGGAACCGATAGAGATTAAATTTTACCCCATTTTTTTAACAGCATTTTCATGCAATAGTAATCAGACTCATCAAGTTTAGGGGTTATATATGAATTGCTATTTGTTTCTGTAATATGTTGTAAATCTTCATGAGTTATCAAATTTGCGGCCCGATTTATATAACAATCACAATATTCATTTTTTTGAGATGCTGCCCAAGACTTAGATAAAAGCTGTTCTTTCTGTCTAGCTAAACAACCCGGCGTTGCCGTCTCTATAAAAGCTTTTCTGTCTTCCTCTGATATAGGTGTTCCATTTGCAGTAACTGCTAAAATAGAAAGGATTAAGGATAACATAAGATTACGCACAGTTATTTCCTCCTAATGAGTATTAATTTAACAGGTAAACACACCTATTTATTTTTTAGTTGCTAAACGAAAAAGGCTAATTAGCGAGCGTGACGAGCGCGGACTTAAGGTGAAGCATCCCTGTGAGGTCAGTGATTCCGATTGCGCCAAAGTGAGAATCGACGATCTCAAGATCAGCGCGGTAGATACTTGCCTGCAATAAGCTCTCAAGGTTCATCGTGAGGCCCAACGTTCAAGGTGAGGGGCGCGAAGCGGCTCTATCGCGTAGCGTCCTCTCGACCGCAGGGTTGGGCATCGCATGATGGACTGGCAAGCAACTCATGAATGAATGGGAGAAGCGGAGAGCTTTACACCGAGAGCATGAAGAAGTTTGAGCATTGTGTCGTAGCGCGGCTTTGCGCCGGGCGTAAGCGCTTTGTAGAGACTTTCGCGCCCAAGGCCTGTATCTTTTGCGAGTTGTGCCATGCCACGGGCGCGAGCCACATCTCGCACGGCGGTTAAAAAAACATCGGGGTTGGAATCTTCAAGCGCAGCAGTAATGTACTCCGAGATGGTTTCTTCATCGTCGAGGTAGTCGGCAGCATCGAATGGGGAAAATTTAGCCATGGTTCACTCCTTATCCAAAGCCCGCGCCATTTCAATGGCGCATTTGATGTCGCGCTTCTGCGAGGACTTGTCGCCGCCCAACAGAAGCAGACAGAGCACCTCACCACGACGGGTGAAATAGACGCGATAGCCAGGGCCGAAATGAATGCGCATTTCAGAAACGCCCTCGCCAACTGGTTCGCAGTCTCCGAAGTTGCCATGTTCGGCAGAGCGGATGCGAAGAGCTATGCGAGCACGGCCTATTTTGTCCTTCAATGCCGCAAGCCAAGCGTCAAATTCGTCTGAGCGGTGAAAGGTGTTCATGTGGCTAAGTGTATCCAGTCGGATACCAAAATGCAACCTCGGCTAAATTGTCAGTTTGCGGCACGTGATGCCCAACGGGGCGGCGGATAAGCCGCGAGGGCGGAAAAGCCGCAGGCTTTGACGACCGAAGTCGGCTTCATCCGCTGGTTGTGCAGCGCGAAGCGCCAAGCAACCGGCGGATGGTAATCCGCCGCCCCGTTGTTGCGGGCGCTTCGCGCCCGCAACAACGCTACGGTTAACCCGCACGGACAAGCGGCGCGAATAACCACAGTCGTACATTTTGGGAACCGACACCGCAGGCCAAAAACCCGCCGCTTGTCCGTGTCGGGTTGAACCGCTTGTTGGACACTTC
>WBUJ01000135.1 GCA_008933795.1 Candidatus Contendibacter sp.
CGGTGGCGGTCTGGCGCAGCGGTTCGCGCCGGAGCGTGGCCGGCTTCGCCCTGGTGGCGGTCGTGATTGTCGCATTGCCCGCGTCCTGGACCGCGTTGCAGTCCTCGCCCTACAAGGAACTGGCCCAGACCCTGCAGGTCACGGGCGCGCGGGTGGTGGCCGAGACTTCCAGCCCGCTGGGCGTGGTGACGGTGGTCGAGAGTCCCACCGTACCGTTCCGCCACGCGCCGGGCCTGAGCCTGCTGGCCAGCGCCGAACCGCCGCCGCAACTGGCGCTGTTCACCGATGGCGACGGCCTGACCGCCATCAACCGTTTCGATGGCCGCTGGGAGCCGCTGGTCTATCTGGACTTTTTGACCTCGGCCCTGCCCTATCATTTGTTGCAACGTCCCGAAGTGCTGATTCTTGGGGCGGGCGGCGGAACCGACATCCTCCAGGCGCTGGCGCTGGGCGCGCGGACTGTGGACGCCGTCGAACTGAACCCGCAGGTCGTAGCGCTGGCGCAGGAACGGTTCGGCGCCTTTTCGGGCCGACCCTACAGCCTGCCGGGTGTGCGGCTGCACGTCGGGGAAGCGCGCGGTTTCGTCGCGGCCAGCACCGCCCGCTTCGATCTAATCCAGGTGGCGCTGCTGGACGCCTTCTCGGCGGCGGCGGCGGGCTTGCACGGGCTGGCGGAGAGCTATCTTTACACGGTGGAAGCGCTACGCGCCGATCTGAACCATCTACGGCCCGGCGGATTGCTGGCGATCACCCGCTGGGTGACCCTGCCGCCCCGGGATACGCTCAAGCTGTTCGCAACGGCAGTCGCGGCGCTGGAAGCCGGGGGCGAGACCGATCCCGGCGCGCGGCTGGCGATGATCCGGGGCTGGAAGACTGCGACCCTGCTGGTGAAAAACGGTCCCTTCACCCCCGCCGAAATCGTGGCGATTCAAGCGTTTTGTACGGCCCGCGCCTTCGATCCGGTCTGGCATCCCGGCATGACGCCCGACATGGCCAACCGCTACAACGTCCTGGACCGGCCCTATTTTTACGAAGGCGCGGCGGCGTTGCTGTCCGACCGGCGGGTGGATTTCGTGGATCGCTACAAGTTCGCCATCGCACCCGCCACCGATGACCGCCCGTATTTTTTCCACTTCTTCCGCTGGAACACCCTGCCGGAAATTCTCACCCTGAAAGATCGGGGCGGTCTGTCGCTGCTGGAATGGGGCTATCCGGTGGTCATCGCCACCCTGGCGCAGGCGGTGGCGTTTGGTTTCGTCCTGACGATCCTGCCCCTCTGGCTGTTCCTGCGGCGGGAGCCGGGCGCCGGGCGGGGCGCGGGCGGCGTCGCGCTTTATTTCACGGCGCTGGGACTGGCTTTCATGTTCCTGGAAATCGCCTTCATCCAGAAATTCATCCTGTTTCTCAGCCATCCAGTGTACGCCGTGGCGGTGGTGCTAACCGCCTTCCTGCTGTTCGCGGGTCTGGGCAGTCGCGTGGCCGAACGGTTCCAGGCGGCGGGACGGTCGCGGCGGATGGTCAGGCTGGCTGCGGCGGTCATCGCCGGACTGGCGCTACTCTACATGCTGGCGCTGCCGCCGATATTCCGGGAGTGGATGGGTCTGGCGGATGGCGTCAAAATCGGACTGGCGGCGCTGCTGATCGCACCGCTGGCCTTCGCCATGGGGATGCCCTTTCCCTTGGGTCTGGCTCGCGTCGCGGCCCGGACGCCAGCCCTGACGCCGTGGGCCTGGGCGGTGAACGGCTTTGCCTCGGTGGCGGCGGCGGTGCTCGCTACCGTGCTGGCGATTCACTGGGGGTTCACCGCGGTGGTGATCATGGCGGTCGTTCTGTACCTGATCGCCGCTACCTGCTTTCCGGGCGACTGAGCCGCGATGAGAAACCGCCATTTTTCGAAAAGGCGGGCGATTTCCGGGCCGGGATGGACGCCCGAGGCGCGCGTCTCGCGCTCGCAACGGGCCACACCAGCCATTGCCGCAGACTAAACTGATATAGAATTGAACAAAGAACAACTTTTCCGGTGACGCAATGGCTGCATCTTCCTCTGTCGGCAATGGCACCGAAGTAATTGTCGCGACATCCCAATCCCAGTTGCGGGTTCAGTTCGAGGCCATCGAATTGCGGGTGGTCGGCGGGCCGGACGCCGGTCTGGAAGTCAGTCTGGGCCTGCCCGTCCTGCGCATCGGCACCGCGCCGGACAACGACGTGGTCTTGACTGACCGCGCGGTCTCGCGCCGACACGCCGAGATCCGCATGACGCCGGCCGGTTTGCTGCTGCGCGATCCAGGTTCCACCAACGGCACGTTTATCAACGACGTGCGCATTACCGAGGCCTATATCCCGGCGGACGCCGAATGTCGGCTGGGTTATTCGCGACTGCTGATCCGCCAGCACACCGAGGAGCGCAAGGTGGCGGTGCCGCGTCAGGATCATCTGGGCGAGCTGGTGGGATCCAGCGAGCGGATGCGCGAGCTGTATGGCCTGATTCGGGCGGTAGCGTCCACCCCCACCACCGTGCATCTGCACGGCGAATCCGGCGCCGGCAAGGAATTGGTGGCGCGTACCCTGCACGCCTTCTCGGGCCGGCCGGGGCCGCTGGTGGTGTTCGACGCCTCGGTGGCCGATCCGGAGATGGTGCGCAACGACCTGTTCGGCCATATCAAGGGCGCGTTCACCGGCGCCACCGGCACGCGCGAAGGCGCGTTTCGCCAAGCGCACACCGGGACGCTGTTCATCGACGAGATCGGCGAACTGCCGTTGGATCTGCAACCACGGCTGCTGCGGGTGCTGGAAACCCGCGAGGTGTTGCCGATCGGTTCTGACAAGCCGTTGCGAGTGGACGTGCGCGTCGTCACCGCCACCCACCGCGATTTGGAAGCCATGGTCGGGGCCGGCGCGTTCCGGGCCGATCTGTTCTATCGTCTGTCGGTGGTGCCGATCGAGGTGCCGGCCCTGCGGGAAATCCGTGAAGACATCCCGCTGATTGCCCGCCATCTTTGCGAGCGATTGCAGTTGCATTGCCGGCTGTCGGCGGCGGCCATGGAAGCCCTGCAAGGCTATTCCTGGCCGGGCAACGCGCGGGAATTGCGCAACGTGCTGGAACGGGCGGCGGTGCTATGCGGCGAGCGGGAGATTCGCCCGGAGGATTTGCGTCTGTCCAGGACGGCTGTCACTGCGCTTCCCATCAATCCCTCTCTTCCTCCCGTTCCCGCAGTCAGCCGCGCGGAACCGGCCCCCGAGTCCGAAAATCCGGCGGCGGATGCTCGCGCCCATCTCAGGAAGATGGAGCGACGCATGATCGTGGAAGCGCTGGAGCGCAATCAAGGCAACAAGGCGGCGGTCGCCCGGGAGTTGGGCATTCCGCTATCTACCCTGAAGCGCCGCCTCAAGGAATACCAGATCGGTGATGAGGGGTGATTGTTTTGATAAAAATGTGGACTCTTTGGCATCTTGCGGGATACTCAACCACTACCGGCTTCCAGCCGGTAGTGGTTGAGTTTTTCTACCGATGAACAAGCTAAGCTGACCTATCGAGCATTTTAGTCGCCCAACATTCGCTGAACTTAATACCGATTATCGCCGGCAAGCCGGCTCACACAATCAAACCGAACCAACGATTCCGCCGCTACCCGACCGGCGCGACCGCAAAACCGGTTCCCAGCCCGGTTCGCCAGGAGCAGCCTCGGCTTCGGCGGCCACCCCCAGCCCCACGACCGCAATCAGTCCCTCTCCGCTTTTCCCCTCCTCCTGGCTATTCCGATACAACAGCGGCAATCGATCCCGCTCCCAAGGCGGAACGCCGGCCTCCTGCCACAGCTTTTTCAACGCCTGTCCGTGGCGACGACCGGCGGGCCGGAAACGCTCGCCGCCCTGGCGGAAGCGAACGATCAGCGCGACATTCGCCAGCGTCGCGGCCCGCAAGCCGGCGCCGACGGTTTCCCGCAACGCCAATTCGCCGATGCCCGGCAATTCCAGCGGCGGATAACCGTTCGTATTGGACCGCCAGACAAAGTCGCGCCGCGCGTCGTGCAGCGCCAGCGGCGGCATGGCGTACAGCGTATTCCGGTAGCGCCGGACCTCGCCGCCGGGCCAGTGAATGCAGGGTTGGCGGTCGCGGCTAGCGGTCGGAACATCGTGCAGGATATGCCACAGTTGCCGGCTGTCGGGAACCGGCAAACCCAGTTGCCCGAGCCAGTAGCGCAGCACATTCCGCTGGCGGATTTCGCCGAGTTCCCGCAACGCCGGGATCAGCAGGCCATCGGGGCGATTCGCCCCGACCCGGCCAAGGTCCACGGCGGCTTCCGCATCCAGCCAGGCAGCGGTTTCGGCGCACCATCGGGCGGAACGGGCCAGGGTACGGTTCGCGGCCGGCCAGCGATCCCGAAGCAATGGCAGAACGCGATGGCGGAGATAGTTGCGGTCGAACCCGGCGTCGGCGTTGCTGGCGTCCTCGATCCAGCGCAACTGATGCGCCTGGGCGTAGGCCAGCAAGTCGGCGCGATCCACCTCCAGCAAGGGCCGCAGCAACCAGCCCTGGCCCAACCGGGCCGCCGTTGGCATGGCCGCCAAACCGTGCGGGCCCGCGCCGCGCAGCAGTTGCAGCAGCAGGGTTTCGGCCTGATCGTCACGGTGGTGGGCGGTCAGTAGCGCGGCGTCCGGTCCCAGTTCGGCGGCGAGCGCGGCGTAGCGGGCGCGGCGCGCGGCGGCTTCGGGACTTTCGCCGGGGGCGGGCCGGGCGTTGATCCGCAGCGCGCGAAACGGGATGTCGAGCGCGTGGCAAACCTCGCCGCAGTGCTCGCCCCAGACGGCCGAGGCGGCTTGCAACCCATGATCCACGTAAATTGCCGCCAGCCTTCGTTCCGGCCAGCGGTCGCGGTGCGTCGCCAGACCGTGCAGCAGGACGTGGGAATCCACGCCACCGCTGTAGCCGACCACCTGGCGACGCACTTCAGGATGCGTGGCCAGCAGCGCATCCAGGCGTTCGAGGAACAGGGCGGGCATGAAACGAAAAGCTGTTGAAGGACGCTCGGGAATCCTTAATCCTTGCCCAGCAAGCTGTCCTTCCCCAACAGGGCCGCCACGCTGCTCTGCCAGGACAACTGGGTCGAGGTCGCCGGCTCGGCTTCCTTGAACACGCCATACGCCATCAGCCGCCGGTAGCGCTGCTCCAGCAACTCGTCCACGGTCAGCGCATCCAGTTGTTGCAACTGCTCGCGCAGGGCGGCGCGCAACACTTCCGCCATCCACTCCAGATCGCGATGGGCGCCGCCCGCCGGTTCGGGCACGATGCCGTCGATGAGATTCAGCTTCAGCAACCGTTCCGCCGTCAACCCCATGGCCTCGGCGGCGTCCGGCGCCTTGTCGGCGCTCTTCCACAGAATGGCCGCGCAGCCTTCCGGCGAGATCACCGAATAGGTGCCATATTGTAACATTAGGACCCGGTCGCCCACGCCGACCGCCAGCGCGCCGCCGGAGCCACCCTCGCCGATCACCGTGCAGATCACCGGCGTCCGCAACCGACTCATTTCAAACAGGTTGCGGGCAATGGCCTCGCTCTGGCCACGCTCCTCGGCGCCGATGCCCGGATAGGCGCCCGGCGTGTCGATGAAAGTCAACACGGGCAGCCGGAACCGCTCGGCCAGCTTCATCAGCCGTAGCGCCTTGCGGTAACCCTCGGGCCGCGGCATCCCGAAATTGCGGTAGATCTTCTCCTTGGTGTCGCGGCCCTTTTGATGGCCGATCACCATCACCGGCCGACCGTCCAACCGCGCCGGCCCGCCGACGATGGCGTGGTCGTCGGCGAAGGCGCGGTCGCCGTGCAGCTCCACAAACTCGGTGAACAGCCGCTCCACGTAGTCCAGGGTGTAGGGCCGCAGCGGGTGGCGGGCGATCTGGGAAATCTGCCACGACGTCAGGCTGGCGAAGATCGAATCCGTCAGCGCCTTGCTCTTGGCCTCCAGCCGGGCGATCTCGTCGCCGATGTTCAAATCCTGCTCGGCGCTGAGATGGCGCAACTCCTTCAGCATCGCCTCCAGTTCGGCGATGGGTTTTTCGAAATCCAGGCAATTGTTCGGGTTCATCGGTCGCGGTTATTCCTTGTCGGGCAGGCGCACCGCCAGGTACAGCGCCTCGTTCTCGCGCCGCACCAGCAGCGGGATCGCCTTGCCCTTGGGCAATTCCCTAGCCAGCTCGACGAACTGGCTGGCGCTTTTCACCGGCAGATGGTTCACCTGCAAGATG
Organism: Candidatus Contendibacter sp.; assembly: GCA_008933795.1. GTDB lineage: Bacteria > Pseudomonadota > Gammaproteobacteria > Competibacterales > Competibacteraceae > Contendibacter. Next base: position 6,241 of record WBUJ01000135.1, read on the forward strand.
ATGTCGTCCGGGTACAGGCCGGCGTTGGCGGCCGGGCCCTCGTCCAGCGTGGTGACCAGCACGCCCTGTTCCTCCGGGCCCAGGTTGCGGCGCTGTTCGTTGCTGAGGTCGGCGACGGTAAGACCCAGGCGCGGATCGCTGTGCTCGTCCATGGTGGCGACCGGCTCGGCGACGGTTTCCAGCCGGGCGATGGTGGCCTTGATTTCCAGCGGCTCGCCGTTGCGCAGGATCGACATGGCCACGGTCTTGCCCACCGGCGTCACGCCGATCATCCGCGGCAGTTGCGAGGAGTCCTCGACCGGCTCGCCGCCGTAGCGCAGAATCACGTCGCCCTGCTTGAAGCCGGCGCTGGCCGCCGGGCTGTCCGGCAGAATCTGCGCCACCAACGCGCCGCGCGGTCGGTCGAGCTTGAAGGCCTCGGCCAGATCGTTGTTGACCGCCTGCAACAGCACGCCCAGCCAACCGCGGGTGACCTCGCCAGTCGCCTTGATCTGCTCGGTGATTTGCATCGCCAGCTTGATGGGAATGGCGAACGACAGCCCCATGTAGCCGCCGGTGCTGCTGTAAATCTGCGAGTTGATGCCGACCACCTCGCCGCGCAGGTTGAACAGCGGACCGCCGGAACTGCCGGGGTTGACCGCGACGTCGCTTTGAATGAACGGGACGTAGGCGCCGGTGGGCAGGTTGCGGCCCACCGCGCTGACGATGCCCTGGGTGGCGGTGTGCTCCAGCCCGAACGGCGAACCGATGGCCAGCACCCATTCGCCGACCTCCAGCGCGTCGGAGTCGCCGACCTTGACCGCCGGCAGGTTCTCGCCCTCGATCTTGAGTAGCGCCACGTCGGTCAGTTCGTCCACGCCGATCACCTTGGCCGGCCGTTCCCGCTGGTCGCTGAGCCGGACGATGATCTTGTCGGCATCCCGGGCGACGTGGGCGTTGGTCAGGATATAGCCGTCCGGCGAGAGGATGAAGCCCGATCCCAGGGAGTTGGCTTGGCGTTCGCCGGGCAGCTCCGGGCGTTCCTGGAAAAAGCGTTTGAAAAACTCCAGATAGGGATTGTCGGCGCCGGGCAGTTCCGGCAGGGCGGGAGTGCGGGTCGCACTCTTGCGGCTGGGTGTCTGGGTGGTGCTGATATTGACGACGGTCGGCTCGTTTTGCTTGACCAGTTTGCGGAAATCCGGCAGCGGTTGCGGGGGATCGGCGGGGCGCGCCGGAACGGCGATGACCCAGCACAGCAGCGGCAGCGCGCACCATTGGCGCAAAAAGCGGCGAGGGAAGCTCATGAAAACAGTGATCTCCTGAAAAAGGATCGGGATGCCGATGCGCGGCGCCGTGGACGGGGCGGTAATCGCCGACGAGGACCGGGAAAGGGGAGCAATGGCCGCGCGATCGAACAATCCGTTTCGGATATCCGGCGCCGGCGCGATGCGCACAGTATAAAATAATTGCCAAGGCCCGGATAAAAACGAGCGGGCGGCCAGACCAAGCGATCCAGCCGCCAGTCACTGGAGCTGGATCGGACAGCGCCATCGGTCGGGAACGGACATGGCGCGCTAACCCACGATAAAGAGGCAAGGCAATGGAACAGATTTCGCAACCGGTCGTGACCGATCACGACAAGGCCACCCAGTATCTTCGGGAGCTGGCGAGCAAGCTGGTGGAATTGGATGGATCGGACATGTTCATCACCGCCGGTAGTCCACCGGCGTTCAAGGTCCATCAGGAAGTCCGCCGGGTCGGCGATCACAAGCTGCTGCCGCAACAAACGGAGCTTCTGGTGCGTTCGATCATGAACGACCGCCAGGCGCGCGAGTTCGACCGGCAGCACGAATTCAATTTCTCCCTGCATTTCCCCGATCTCGCCCGCTTTCGGGTCAGCGCCTTCACTCAGCGCGGCAGCGCCGGCATGGTCTTGCGGCTGATCAAACAGCGGATTCCGACCATCGAGGAACTCAACCTGCCCCTGAGTCTCAAGGACATCGTCATGAACCGGCGCGGCCTGGTGATTTTCCTGGGCGGCACCGGCTGCGGCAAGACCACCTCCCTGGCGGCGATGCTGGATTACCGCAACAGCCAGTGTCGGGAACACATCATCACCATCGAGGATCCCATCGAGTTCTTCCACAGCCACAAGGAATCGCTGGTGGACCAGCGCGAAGTCGGCGTGGATACCGAATCCTACGAGTTGGCGCTAAAAAATACGTTGCGGCAAGCGCCCAACGTGATTTTTATCGGCGAGGTTCGGGATCGCGAAACCATGCAATACGCGATCAATTTTGCCGAGACCGGCCATTTGTGCCTGACCACCCTGCACGCCAACAATACCGATCAGGCGTTCGACCGCATCGTCAATTTTTTCCCGGAGGAAAAACGGATGCAGGTATTGATGGACCTGTCGTTCAACATGAAGGCGTTCATCTCGCAGCGACTGCTGCCGCGCGAGGATGAGCCGGGATTGATTCCGGCGGTAGAAATCCTGCTCAATACCCCTTTAATGGCGGAATTGATCTTTCGGGGTCGAGTCAAGGAACTCAAACCGCTGATGGCCCGCTCCGGCGACCAGGGCATCGTCACCTTCGACGACGCGCTGTTCAAGCTGTACGAAGCCGGACGGATCAGCTACGAAACCGCGATCCGCCACTCCGATTCCGCTCACAACCTGAGATTGCGAATCAAGCTGGAAAGCCAGCGAACGCCGCCACCCGCCGCCAGCGAGGGACTGCTGCAAATCGAGGCCGAGAAAAAAGAAGAGGTAGAGGATAAGGGCAGGCCACTCTAAGCCCACGCGCTGGCCAGCGCGGCCGAGTCAGCGAACCGCGCCCGTTGGTATCCCTGTCGAACTTCCCACCCAACAGGCGGTGTCTCATCGCGGATGTGTCGCTCGTCGCCCGTCCCCCTTGCGAGGGAGGGCCAGAGTATGAAGCTGACAGATTGATCCGTCGCGAACTTGATGGGTTGCGATTCAACCCTATGCCCCTCCCTCGCTCCACTCCGCCGGGGGAGGGGATTTCTCGGCTTCTAATGTTATAATAATCATAAGGTTAACAATAAACATAACAACCAGGATCCAGAATCAGGTTTTCCTCCTTCCAAAATCAGGGTTTCCCTGATGCCGGCGCGCCAATCGATCGAATATTCTGGCGCCGATCTTGGAAGCCGTATGGAAACCAGTGAATTGACGCATGAATTCCGACAGGTAGGGTCTGGCTCCCACGCTCCAGCGCGGGAGCCCCGCCCCGTCCCGAGGTTGCAGCCTCGCGGGCCGCTGGAGTGGTTCCGGACACGTTCCCACGCTGGAGCGTGGGAACGAGAGCCTGTCAAAACTTTTGCGTCAGCCCACTAGCCCATGGCGAGCTTGACCTGCGGCTCAAGGTTCAGCCAAGCAGCCGATTACGTGACGCGCGCCATCGACCTGTTGCGCGACAGCTTGGTGGTGGCCATGCGACGGTTCCAAAAAAACCAATCGTGATCCAACGCCGGGGCGCGCGAGCCGAGTGCGCCTCTCCGCCCAGGCCCATGCCAACGAGGCACTGCCATGTCATCCCGAGAGCTTTTTTCGCTTCCAGCCATCGTCGCCGACGCGCGGAAACTGTGCCAGGAAAAACGCACCGGCACGCTGCTCATCGAGAACAGCTATCACTTGTTGGGACAAATCAGCTTTCAGGACGGCGAGATCGTCTCTCTATTTTCCCAAGGCAAAAACGGCACCGACGCACTGCCGTCGTTGCTGAACATCGAGAGCGGAACCGTCGCCTTTTTCGAAGGCAAGGTGTCCATCAATGCTTCGATGCCCTCCACCGTGGATATTTTGGAGTATCTGTCCAGCGCCACGCCTACCGCTACGTAGCTGGACAACAGCAAATCGTGATCGCGCTCGAGTCGTCCCCTGTCGGTTTCGGCCCCATCGCCGCGTGGTTTGCGCCGATCACTTTCGCACCATCGTCACCCTGGATGCCGCCATCGAGGCTTTAGCCGACGAGATTTTCACCCCGGTGGCGGGCGGCCCAGTTTTGCGAGTTGGCGCGCAAGCAGTTGGACTGATCGCCGGGATCTCTCCCGCTGGCTGGCGCCGATGTGTTCGCGCCGCTATCCAAAGGCTCGGTGGTCGGGTAAAGTTTTACAAAATAGACGATGCGTTGACCGAGGACACCCCTGAGACCAGTCATGCGGGATTACTGGATTGCCCCTTCGATTCTGTCCGCCGATTTCGCCCGACTCGGCGCGGAAGTGGACGCCGTGCTGGCGGCCGGTGCGGACCTGGTCCATTTCGACGTGATGGACAACCATTACGTCCCCAACCTGACGGTCGGCCCCATCGTGTGCGAGGCGCTGCGCAAGCACGGCGTCACCGCGCCCATCGACGCCCATCTGATGATCAAGCCGGTGGATCGCATCATTCCCGATTTCGCCGCTGCCGGCGCCACCTATATCACCTTCCACCCCGAAGCCAGCGAACACATTGACCGCAGCCTGCAACTGATCCGCGACCTCGGTTGCCAGTCCGGGCTGGTGTTCAACCCCGCTACCCCGCTGGAATACCTGAAATACGTGATGGACAAGGTGGATATGGTGCTGCTGATGTCGGTCAATCCCGGTTACGGCGGCCAGCGCTTTATTGAGGGCACTCTCAACAAGCTGCGCGACGCCCGCCGACTCATTGACGCCAGCGGCTATCCGATCCGGCTGGAAGTGGATGGCGGGGTCAAGCTCGACAACATCCGCCAGATTGCCGAGGCCGGCGCGGACACTTTCGTTGCCGGCTCCGCCATTTTCAACACCCCCGACTACCGGGCCACGATTGCGGCGATGCGCGCCGAACTGGCCCAGGCGGAGCGCCCAGCTCATGTTTGAAAACGTCGCCGCGTTGTTTTTTGATCTCGATGGCACCCTGGTGGACAGCGTCCCTGATCTCACGGCGGCGGTGAACGCCATGTTGCGGCAACTGGGCCTGCCGGAGCGCGACGAAGTGCGAGTGCGCACCTGGGTCGGCAACGGCATGGACAACCTGATTCACCGCGCCCTGACCGACGACATGGCCGGGCAGGCGGACCCGGAACTGTTCGCCCGCGCCCGCCCGCTGTACAAGGCCGCCTACGCCGACCATATCAGCGTCTACAGCAGCCTCTATCCCGGCGCGATGGAGGGCCTGACCACACTGCGCGCCGTCGGTTTTCCCATGGCCTGCGTGACCAACAAATCCGCCGAATTCGCCCTGCCCCTGCTGGACCGGCTCGGCATCGGCCACTTTTTCGCCACCGTGGTCGGCGGCGAGTGCGCACCCAATCCCAAGCCCGCCCCGGATGCGTTGCTGCTG
>WBUJ01000284.1 GCA_008933795.1 Candidatus Contendibacter sp.
GCCGCGCTCGCTGGCGTCCTCGCTCCTGGCTCCCTGCGTTCGCCGCCCGGCCCGCCGTCCCCCGCGCCGGGGAACCGGCATTGGTGGTTCAGGCGGTGCGGGGCGGCGCGCTACGCGCCCCGCCGGGGTAGCGCTCCTACATTCGGTGACATCGCGCGAGGGGGCAACAACTCAAGGCCCAATCGCCGTTGGCACGGTGATAAACTGGATGGGCAGCGCGCTGTTGAGTTCGGTCCTGGGGGTAGTCCGCCAGCCGAGCGGGTGGACATCCAGGCCCTGCTGGGGCACTCCACCATCAACACCACCCAGATTTACTCCCACGTCGGACAGGACCGAATGGAGCAGGTGGTGGCGAGGTTGTGAGTCATCCTGCGGCTTTCGCACCCTGCGCGGCTCATCCGCCGCCCCGTTAGGCGGCAAGGGGGAGACAAATGACAGACGGCCTGCGCACATTCGATGGTGGAGTCGCAATAGTGACCGGCGCGGCCTCTGGAATCGGCAGAGCAATCTCCGAGGCTCTTGCGCAGCGCGGCTGCCAGGTCGTCCTCGCGGACATCGACGGCAGCGACGCGGAGACGGCTGCCGCGCAAATCCGTGAAAAGGGCGGCCGCGCTTCCGCAAAGCATCTCGATGTGTGCAACTTTGCTGCTGTCAGCGAACTGGTGACCGAGACGATGGAGAAGCTGGGTCGCATTGACTACATCTTCAACAATGCCGGCATTGCTGTCACAGGCGAGGTCGCGAATTACACCACCGAGGCCTGGCATCGGATCATTGGGGTGAACCTGGGTGGGGTCGTCAACGGGGTGCAGGCCGCCTACGCGGCCATGATTCGGCAAGGGTTCGGCCACATCGTCAATACCGCCTCGCTAGCCGGTCTAACGACATCTCCCGCCATGGCGAGTTACTCGGCCACGAAGCACGCGGTTGTGGGTCTATCCAAGGCCTTGCGAGCGGAGGCCCAGTGCCGTGGAGTACGAGTGAGCGTGATCTGCCCCGGCGTGATTCGCACGCCGCTTCTGCGCGGCGGAAAACACGGGATCTTCCTGATGCCCCTTCCAGAGGACAAACAGCGTGAGATCGCCGGCCAACTCTTCGAGCGCTTTCGTCCGATGGACGTTTCGATATTTGCGCGCAAGGTACTGGATCGGGTGGCGCGGAATCGGGCGATTATCGTAGTCCCTGGATGGTACAAAATATTCTGGTGGATCGAGCGCGCGTCACCCACGCTCGGGGCGTTCCTCGCGCGGAAGGCCTTCGAACGCCATCGGAAGCTCCTGTTTCCTTCCGGATGGCCGACGCATGACAAGGCAAACGGAGACGCCGCCTAACCTCCGCTTCAGGGACGCGCCGCAAGCGGCGCGTCCCTGAAGCGGGGCGTTATTCACAAAAACCGCCTGAGCTGCGCCGGAATCCGCTCCACCTCCCGCTCCTCCCCTCGGACAATGAAGCGACGTCCGGGAGTTCACGGTTTCCGGTAGGTGATCGCACGCCACGTCGGTGGTCATCAGCTCGTTCCAGCTAAAAGCGCCATGCTTCATCCGGTTTTCGTTCATCGTCATCGCCTCGTCGGTTTGAACACGGGGAAAGGAAAGTCGCCGGGAGGGGTCAGGAGGAAACCCGTCCGGGCCAGAGCCGGTGAATCACCCAGCGCGCGACCCCGACCATCGTGATCGTGTCATCCAGGGGCCGGCTGAGATCCGTTCCTGCCGCTTGCACCCTTAACCGGCCTTGGGCGTCGCGGCTCAGGCGGGTGAGAACGGACACTCCCTCGACCACTGCCAGCGCCACACTGCCCGCCAACGGCGGGGTGACTCGATCCATCACCAGTAAATCCCCGTCGTGCAGGCCCGCCTCGGTCCAGTGATCGCCGGTCACGCGCATTAAAAACGTGGCTTCCGGGTGGCGGATCAGATGCTCGTTGAAGTTGAAAGACTGCTCGATGTCGTCATGGGCCGGACAAGGAAACCCGGCCAGCCAGGGCCAATCGGGCCTCGGTTCGGGTTCCGGCGCCGGGTTCGAGTCGAGGTCCAACCCCAAGGGTAAAGCGCAGGGAAGGG
>WBUJ01000285.1 GCA_008933795.1 Candidatus Contendibacter sp.
ACCCAATAGCGTCGGCCTGATCTCATCGAGCAGGGCTGTTAGCCGCCAGAATGACAGGAGAGCCGCTCCAGGTGGTGGGGTTTAGAAACTGTCTTGAAAAAACTCTCGCTGTTTAGCGGGTTCCCAAGGTCAAGGTACCCATGATTAGGGCCAAACAGGGCTGAAAACTTAGTTGTTTTTTTAAATTAACTCTGAATTTGCTGATGTTTTTTTGCAAGACAGCTTCTTACAGGAATTTCCTGAGCTGCTCCGGTATCCGTTCCTCCCGCCGTTCCTCCCCCACTCCCAGCGTCACCGCCGCCTCGCCGGGCCTGAGCCAGAACTGCACCACCACCTCGCCCCGGACCGCCCCGCGGTCGAGCCACGGTCCCAGTTCCCGGGCGCGGGCGTAGTGCAGGTGGAGGATGCCGCCCCGGTAGCTGGCGGGGTTGTAGGTGTCCACGCGGTCCAGCCGCCCCGTCAGCGCCGGTCCCCGGCCATCGGCGATTTCCACCTCGCCCAGCAGGTAATACGGGCGGCTCTGGTCGATGCGGCTGAGGAGCCAGCGCAACGTATGCCCGCGCAAGTTCACCCGCTCGGCCACCACCCGCAGCGGTTCACCCTCGATCAGCCGGGCTTTGAGCGGATACAGGTTATGGCTGGTCTGGCTGGCGCCCACCGCTCGCAATTCCCCGTCCCGCTCCACGATCAGGCCGTTCTGCCACACCCCGACCACCGGGAATTTCCCCGTCACCGGTTGCAGGGTCAAGTTATCGGTGGCGGTCAGTTCCAGGGCGTACCAGTCCGTGCCCGCCACCCGCTGGTACTGCTCCCTGGCGATATCGAAATTCTTGAGCAGGGCCTGCAAGCCATCGCGAAAGCCCATCTGGCTGAGCGGAACCAGCGCCGTCGCCGCGACCAGCAACGCGGACAGCAGGATCATTTCCCCCTTGCTGCCCACTTGCAGCCGCCAGTTGCGGTTGCCGGGCGTCACCACCCGCAGCGGGGAGGGCCAGAACAGATCGACGCCCCGGAGGTTGAGCATATCCAGCCACAGGTGCGACCAGTAACCGCCCACCACCGCCCAGAAATACAGCGGATTGAGCAGCCCCAACGGCGCGGCCAGCAGTGCGACCATGGCGAGGCCGAGCGCGGAATGGGTGAGGGTGCGATGGCCGAACCGGCGCTCCAGCGGCACCGAGACGAACCAGAACAGCCGGCCGATCTTGGCGGGCGGCAGGTCAATGTCCGGCAGCAGGCAGGCGACCGCCGCCAGCGCCCAACTGATCCAGTCCGGTTTGTAGCCGAACAGGGTGGCGCCGCCCAGGTAAAGCACCGAGGCAAAGGCGACGTGGGTGCCGAGGGTCAATGGACGGTCACCCCAAGCCGCCGCCGCCGAATAACGCCAGGGGGGGCAGCCCGGCCCGGCCAGTGGCGCCGGTCTGTACAATGATTGTCGAAAAAATAGTTGACAATGCTGATTTCTCGTCACAATATTATACCTAAGCTGTACAAACAGCCGAACTCAGTCATCCGTGTTGAACCTACTTGAGGAGTGCCGACCGTGAAAACCATCCTGACCGTCACTGCCTTCACCCTGACCCTGGGGCTGTCCGGCGGCGCCCACGCCGCTTTCAAGGATAAAAGCCCCGAGCCGGAGCGTCGCCCCGCGACCGCTGCGGCGCGGCAGGACCTGAGCCAGTTCCCCACGGCAACCGGGTTTGCCAACAAGAGCTATTACGCGGTGCTGAAGGGCTCGACCGCGCCCGCTGACCGTGCCCCAACGGCGGCGGCGGCGAACTGCACCGTACCGCTCAACTTCAAGGACAGTATGTCCGGGCCGATTTGCTGAGCCTCCAGCCCCCGCCGGTTCGCAAGGCGTTCCGGTGGGGGAAAAGGCTTCGCGCCTACCCGACCACCTCCGACCGACGGCGATCCTGCCGCGGACCGGGCCGGCGTCAATTCGCCTTCCCCGCGCCCCGGAACAGGAACACGCGGATCGAAATGACCACCGCCGCCAGCATCCCGGCGAAGATGTACAACTCGGTGTCGCCGGTGCCGATGGCTAGATAGCGCGC
>WBUJ01000136.1 GCA_008933795.1 Candidatus Contendibacter sp.
CACCGTGGGCGGCCAATCCGGCGGCGGGGGCTCCAGCAATGTCAACCGCCCTTGACCCAATTCGGGCGCTGCGGCTGCCGGCCCGCCGAGATCCGGTACGCAGACCGCGTCCAGCCAGCCCGCCAAGGCCGCTTCCACCGCGCTTTCCCAACCGGGCTCCACCTCCAGCCATTCCGCCAATCGCGGCGCGTCAGCCAGACCCTGGCCGCGCAGCCATTGCTCCAGCCCGCCGTCGTTCCGTCCCAATGCCGCTTCCTGCAAGGTATGCAGCGACGCCAGCCGGCCACGGCCAGTCTGCGCCCGGTCGCGCGCCTCCCGCGCCCGCTGACCCGCTTGGCGCCGTGTATCCCCGGTCGCAGTCATTGCCGTCTCGACATCCGCCAGCGTCTCCTGCGCGCGGCGCAATGCCTCGGCGACATCCTGCTCGGCCGCCTTCAAATCGGCGATCTCGTCCTCAAACTCGATTTCGGCAAGTTGGGCTGCCTCGAATCGCAACCGCTCCAAGCGCCGTTCGCCTTGCAGCCATTGCCGCTCCCCCTGCTCGATCCGGGCGCGCTCCACTTCGGCCTGGCGCTGGGCCGCGGCGCGGCGCCGACCGAATTCCTCCCAAGCCGCCTGCTCCTCGCGCAGCGCGATTTCGGCGGCGACCAGCGCGGCGCTGGCGTCCACCTCGACCGTCAGCGCCCGCGCCCGTTCCGGCTCGGCGGCGGCCAGCGCCGCCGCCAGTTCATCCCGCTGCCGCCGATCCGCATCCCACTGTGCCTCGACCTGCGTCAGCGCCGCCTCGATCTGGCGGCCATCGTCCTCGCGTCGCCGCCGCAGGTCGCGCTGATGGCGCAGAAACTGTTCGAGCCGGCTGATGTCCGCGCCAGCTTGGTAATAACGGCCCTGAACCTCGTTGAACCGGTCGTTCAACTCCAGTCGCCGGACCCTTCCAGCCTCCAATCCGGCTTCCAGCCGGCGCTGTTCGGCCAGCGCCGCCTCCAGCGCGGTTTCCCGCTGGCGCAGTTCGCCGTCGCGGTCCTGGAGTTCGATCCGCAGGCTCCGCCAGCGCAGGGTCAGCAATTCCGCCCGCAATCGGCGTTCGCCGGCGCGCAGTTCGCGATACTGCTCGGCGGCGCGGGCCTGGCGCTGCAAGTGCTGGAGCTGCCGGCCCAGCTCCTCGCGCACGTCGTTGAGCCGGTCGAGGTTGTCGCGGGTATGACGAATGCGGGTTTCGGTCTCGCGGCGGCGTTCCTTGTATTTGGAAATGCCGGCTGCTTCCTCCAGGAATACCCGTAACTCCTCCGGCCGGGCTTCGATCACCCGCGAAATCATGCCCTGTTCGATGATGGCGTAGCTGCGCGGCCCCAGGCCGGTGCCCAGAAAAATGTCGGCGATGTCGCGGCGGCGGCAGCGCGCGCCATTGAGAAAGTAGCTGGACTGGCCATCGCGGCCGACCATCCGCCGGATAGCGATCTCGCCGTAACTGGCCCAGGGGCCGCCCAACCGACCCAGGCGGTTATCGAACACCAGTTCGATGGACGCCTGCCCGACCGGCTTGCGGTTGGCCGAGCCGTTGAAGATCACGTCGCTCATGGTCTCGCCGCGCAGGCTGCGGGCCGAGCTTTCGCCCATCACCCAACGCACGGCGTCGATGATGTTGGACTTGCCGCAGCCGTTGGGACCGACGATGCCGACCAGATCGCTGGGCAAACGCAGCACCGTCGGGTCCACGAACGACTTGAACCCCGCCAGCTTGATCGTACTCAAGCGCATGAGGGTGGGACGCGCGCTCCGCCCCGGTCAGGTCCGGCGGACCAGAGGTTGCAACACCGCTTCGATGGTGTCCAGATCCGGAACGACGACCGGCTGATCCCGATAGCGCGCCCAGCTCAGCACGCCCGGCCGATTCGACTCGGCGGCCACCTCGGGATCGAGGCCGATTTCCTGGCGCTGCAGGTCGAGCGGACGCGGCACCGAGGTGCCGAGGATGCCAAAGTGCGGCAGTCGGGAATCGGAACCCAGAGCGTTGACAAAGATGATTCGGGAGTTGAGATCGGCCTCGGGCGTCACCCGAAAAATCAGCCGTCCCAGACTGACCAGCGGCGTGGTCAGATTGCGCCACAACATGGCGCCGACCACCCAGTGCGGCGCCGCTTCGATCTGCAGCGGGGTGGCGAAGGGCAGCACCTCGACGACGAGGCTGTTGGGCAGGATGACCTGTCCGCCCTGCACCGCGATCAATAAACAACGGAGATTGGAGGAAGCTTCCATAACGGGGTCCGGGAAACGGGCGGTGCGGAACCGGCTCCGGCGATCCGGATCCGGCTCGGCTGCCTCAGATGATCAACTCCTGGGCGCGTTCGCCAAGAATCAGATGAATCGACCGTAGCAACTGCTCTTCCTGATAAGGCTTGGTCAAATAGTCGTTGACGCCCAGCTTCATGGCCCGGTCGCGGTGTTTATCGCCGCCGCGCGACGTCACCATGATAACCGGCAGATGCGACAAGGTAGTCTGGTTGCGAATGTGGGCCAGCACCTCGAAACCGTCCATCCGCGGCATCTCGATGTCGAGAATCGCCAGATCAGGCACCTGGGTTTGCAACATCGCCACGGCGTCCAAGCCATCCTTGGCCGTGATCACCCGGATATTGTGCCGCTCCAGAATCCGGGCCGTCACCTTGCGCATGGTGATCGAATCGTCGATGACCATGACGCTGAGCTTCTCCGGCCGAACCTCCTGCCGCGCCGCGCGCAGCGCGCGGCTTTCCATCTGCCTTTGCGTCTGGGAACCGATGTTGCGCACCAGCGCCGCCAGTTCCAGCACCACCACCACCCGGCCATCGCCCAGCACGGTGGCCCCGGAGATGCCGGGCACTCCACCAAACTGAGGTCCGACCGGCTTGACGATGATTTCCTGATTGCCCTGCACCGCCTCGACCTGCAAGGCGACGCTGGCTTCCGCGCTACGGAACAGCAGCGCGGGCGGCCGGCGATCCGCGACTTCCTCGAACGGCAGAATCCGCTCGCTGCCGACCAAAATTCCCAAATTATGAATAGGATAACTGCGGCCACTATACTGGTATTGAACCTGTTCGCCCGTCAGATAGGTCTGAAATTCCTTTTCGTTGAGTCGCGTGACCAGTTCGATGCTGAGCAGCGGAATGGCGAACAGACTGTCGCCAGCTCGCGCCAGCAGGGCCTGAGTGACCGAGAGCGAGAACGGCAGGCGGATGATAAAGCGGGTGCCCTGGCCCTGATCGGTCTGGATCAGCAAGGCGCCGCGCATGGCGCGAATGGCCTCGTTCACCACGTCCATGCCGACCCCGCGCCCGGAAATCTGGGTCACCGTGGTGGTGGTGGAAAAACCGGGGCGCAGCAACAAGGCGATCAGTTCCTCCCGGGTCGCCGGCTGGCCGGGCAATAGCAACCCCTTCTCCTCGCCCTTGGCCCGGATCGCGTCGAAGTGGAGGCCACCGCCATCGTCGCCCAGTTCCAGCACCAGTTCCGCCCCTTCCCGCCGTAGGCTGAGGGTGATGGTGCCGATCTCGGATTTACCGGCGATCCGGCGTTGCTCCGGCGTTTCGATGCCGTGCGCCAGCGAATTGCGCAACATGTGCTCCAGCGGCGCCACCATGTTCTCCAGCACGGTGCGGTCGACTTCCGACTCTTCGCCGCCCACCAGCAATTCCGCCCGCTTGCCCAGCTCCTGAGCCGCCTGCCGCACCACCCGCCGCAACCGGGGGATGATGCTGCCGAACCGCACCATGCCGGTGCGCATCAAACCCTGCTGGATTTCCTTGTTGACCTTACTCTGCTGGTCGAGCAGCGTGGCGATATCCCGGGCATGTTCGCTCAGGGTGTTGCCGACGTTGCCCAGGTCGTCGGCGATTTCCATCAGCGACCGAGTGACCTGTTGCAGTTCGGTGAATCGATCCAGTTCCAGGGGATCGAATTCCTGCTGATGCGCCGCGACGCCCTGATCGTGGCGGGACTGGATGCGAGCCTCGGCCTGGGTGGCGAGATTGGTGACCTGGCGGCGCAGGCGGGAAATGGTCTGCTCCAGCTCGTTCAGGTTGAAACTCATGGCGCCGACGCCCTGATCGATGCGGGCGCGGAAAATGCTGCTTTCGCCCATCTGGTTGACCAAGGCATTCAGCAGCGCGGCGCTGACCCGGATGCTGTCGGCGGGCGCGGCCTGCGGCATGGCGGCGGGTGCTTCCACCGGCCGCGCCGGCGCAGCCATTGGCGCCGCGACGGCGGGCGCGGTGGATTGGGGCAATTCCACCGGCTCGCCACCAAACACGTTCTGCAGTTCGTCGATCAGCGCCCCCGGGACCACCGGCCGGACGCCCTTGACCACGTCCGCCAGCATCCGATGGAGACCGTCCAAGGCGTGCTGAAGCGTATCCAGCACCGACGACGATACCGAGGCCGTGCCCTTGCCCAGCGCGTCCAGCACCGATTCGGCGGCATGGGCCAGATCGCCGACCGGCATGATGCCCGCCATGCGCGAACCGCCCTTGAGGGTATGCATCTCGCGACGCAGATTGTTGAGCAGCTCGACATTGTCCGGCTCGCCGCGCAACCGCCGCAGAATGAGGTCGCTGGAATCGAGAACCTCGGCGGCCTCGGCCTGAAACACCTCGGCCAGTTCCCGATCCAGCTCGGTCATGGGCCGCAAGGAGCGCGGTTCGGGAACCATCGCCGCTTCCTCGGGGACAATCGGCGCGGCCGGCGGCAGTCCCTCGGCCAATCCGCCGGCGGCAACCACATCGGCCAGCCGGTGCAAGTCGGCGCTCAAATCGGCCGCAGGTGGTGGGCTCGCCCCGCCGGCGGCCTCCGCCAGCATCCGGTTGAGCCGGTCCAGGGCGTGTTGCAACTGATCCAGCACGACCGGCGAAGCGGGCTCCTTGCTCTTGCCCAGCGCATCCAACACCGATTCGGCGGCATGGGCCAGATCGCCGAACGTCATGATGCCCGCCATGCGCGAACTGCCCTTGAGCGTGTGCATGCCCCGACGTAGATCGTTCAGCAGTTCTGGCTGGTTTGGCTCGACGCTCAACTGTTGCAAGATAGCATCGCTGGCGTCGAGAATCTCGGCGGCTTCGTACTGGAAAATCTGCGCCAACTCCAGTTCCACGGCGGGTGGCGCGAGCGGTTCCAGCACCGCGCCCGGCGAGGGACCGGCCGCGATGGGCGCTGCTTCCACGGTCGGAGCCGCCGCGACGGACGGCTCTGCGCCCGCGACCGGTTGAGCGGGGGCAGAGACCGCTTCGGCCAGCGGTTCCTGCAACAACACCTCGGCGCGCGCGGTCAGCCGATTCAACGCCGCCATGGCATCCCCGCTCACCGCTGACGCATCACCGACCAGCGGCTCCAATGGATCCAGCGCGTCCGCCGCCTCGCCGACCAAGTCGGCGACCAAGGGCGTGGCCGCCAATGTGCCGTTCAGGATATGATTCAACAGATTTTCGAAACCGGCGGCGAAATCGCCGATCACGGTCGCGCCCACCACGCGCCCGCTACCCTTGAGGGTATGGAACGCGCGACGAAGAGTCGTCGGCGCCTGACGATCTGCCAGATTGCGCCGCCAGCCCGCCAAGTGCTCCTGAATGGTGGCCAGTTCGCCCCGCGCCTCCTCCAGAAACACCTCCACAAATTCCAGATCGACCCCCGGAGGAATCGCCAGACTGGGCGGCGGCGCGGGCTTCGGCTCGGCGCGCTGTAACGCTCGCGCTTGCTCGACCAGCGCCGGCAGGGCCGCCAGTTCGCTCCCGCTGAGCGGAACCTCGCCCACCAGCGGCGCCAGGGCTTCGACCGCCGCCGCGACGACATCGGCGATAGCTGGATCGGGTTCCTGGGCACCGCCGAGCACCTGATTCAAAAGGTTTTCGAATTCCCAGGCGAAATCGCCGATCACGGTCGCGCCGACCATGCGGCCGCTGCCCTTGAGCGTGTGAAAGGACCGACGCAAGCTGGTCAACGCCCGCTGGTCGTCCGGATGCGCTCGCCAGAGGGCCAGTTGTTCCCGAATGGTGGCCAGTTCGCCGCATGCTTCCTCCATGAAGATCTCGACAAACTCCGGATCGCCGTCCGCCAACCCGATCAACGCGGCAAAATTGCTCGCATCCACCGCCGGCGCGACGCGATCCTCCTCCGCGCGCGCCGCCGCGTCCGGCTCGATCCGTGCGGTGGGCGCGGCCGCGTGTTCCGGTTCCGGAGGTTCAGCGGCGATGCCCTCATCCGCCGAAGCCGGCGCTGGCCCGACCGGCGCGGGCGTCTCGGGTTCCGGCCATTCCGCCAACTCCAGGGCGAGCGCGGGAATCGCGTCCGGCTCGGCCGGCTCGGCGCGAGCGGCTTCGGCCACCGGGATTGCCAGCGAAACTTTTGGAGGGGCCGCCGGGACAGACGCGGCAATCGCCTGGGCGGCGTCCAATGGCTCCACCTGAAGCAAGGTTTCCATCTGCGTCAAATGTTCTTCCGTCGAACGCAGGACCACCGCCGCCGGCCCGTCGTCGCCCGATGGATCGAGTTCCAGGCCATGGCCAAGTCCGGCCAGAATCTCGGCGCAAACCCCGCTCACCAGTACGCCGTAGGACTCGGCGGCGCCCTCGGCCAGGACTCCCACGATTCGGCCCAAACGGGCGAGCGCCAACGCGCCGCGCGGCCAGTTCCGTGCGGCCAGCAAGTCCCGAAAGGTTTGCAGATCGCCGCGCAGCGCTTCCCAGGATTCGGGCCGTTCAGGCGCGCCATCTACCTGGACGGCAAGGGCGTGCTGCAACCGCTGCAGGATGTCCAGCAGTGAACGCGCGGTCGCGTCGGCGGCATCGGCGGCGGAAGCGGCGCTCTGTTGGCGCGCTTGGCGCAGGGTTTCCTTCATCCTCGACAGCTCGGCATCCGGCCGCCGGCTGCCTGGGGATAGACTTACCTCCAGATAGTCCGCCAACTGTTCGGTTGCTTGCCGCACCAGGGTCAGGTCGAAGGCCCCGCCCCGCCCCGCCGCCCGATCCTGGATCAACGCGCGCATTTCCTCCAAAAACGCGACGGCTTCCCGGTGGTCTAGCGCCGCCAGTGGGTCGCGAATCTGGCCGATGGCTTCGACAACCGCTTCCAAGGGCGCCGGGTCGCACGGTTCCCCGCGATCGTCCAGATCGATTTGGATGCGGCGCAAGGCCAGCAGGAGGTCTTCCTTGATGGGTTCCAATCGGTTATCAGCGACACGATGCGAAATCATCACGCTACCTCCGCACGGAGAATCCGCCCAGCAGGCTAACGCCGTTCGGAAACGGGTTTATCGAGTCCACGGCGTTTTCCGCACCCGGTGCTCTCGTCAAAATCATTCGGGCAGATGGAACCCGGCCACCGATTGGCGCAACTCCTGGGCCAGCCGATGCAGTTTGCCGATGGCGGAGGCGGTCGTCACGCTGCTCTCGGCGGTCTGACCTGTGATTTCGTTGATGGAAATCATGGCGGTCGACACCCGCGAGGCCATCTCCGAGACCTGACCCGCCGATTTGGAAATTTCGTCGATCAGCTCGGCCAGCTTGGCGGATACCTTTTCGATCTCGTTCAACGCCTCGCCGGCTTTCTCGGCCAAGCCCGCGCCGCCGACCACCTCGGCGGTGCTTTTTTCCATGGAGATGACCGCTTCGTTGGTGTCGGCCTGAATGGTCTTGACCAGGGTCTCGATCCGCTTGGTGGCGTTGCTGGACCGTTCCGCCAGTCGTTGCACCTCGTCGGCGACCACCGCGAACCCGCGGCCGGCGTCGCCCGCCGCCGATGCCTGGATCGCGGCGTTCAACGCCAGAATATTGGTCTGGTCGGCGATGTCGTTGATCAGCGCTACGATGTCGCCGATTTCCTGCGAGGATTCACCTAGCCGCTTGATGCGCTTGGAGGTGTCCTGAATATGCTCGCGGATGGTGTTCATGCCATGGATGGTGCGCCGTACCCGGTCGCCACCTTCGTGGGCGATGCCCACCGATTTCTCAGCCACTTCGGCCGAGGAGGCGGTCTTGGCCGAGACCTCATCCATGGAATGAGCCATCTGCATCACGGTGGCGCTGGCGTTTTCGATTTGCCGGGCCTGAATTTCGCTGGACTTGGCCAAGCCGTCGGCGATGGCGCTGGTTTCCTGCACGGCGGCGGCGACCAGCCCCGAGGTGTTGTTGATGGTGGACACCAAGTCGCGCAACGCCTCGATGGCGTAGTTGACCGAGTCGGCAATGGCGCCGGTGATATCCTCGGTCACGCTGGCCTGCACGGTCAGGTCGCCCTCGGCCAGATTGCCCAGTTCGTCGAGCAAGCGCAGAATGGCGTCCTGGTTGCGGCGGTTTTGCTCCTCGGTTTCCTGCTTGCGCTGCTCGGCATCGACCAGCCGTTGCCGGCTTTCGCGGTTTTGGATGTAGAACAATGCCACCAACAGAATCAGTGCGACCGCACCCAGCAGATAGGCGACTTGATAGCTGAGCGGGATGCCCAGCACGCTGAACTGGCGGCCGCTTTCGGCATACTGGCCGATCAAGCGGGTGGTCGCGTCCAGCAGGGCGTCGCCCTTATTGGCGATGCCCTGGGCGGCATTCTGGACCTTGACCAGTTCCGGCGACTTTTCGACGATACGGGCGGTTTCCGCCTCGAGCGACTTGAACAGTTCGGCCAACTCCGTTAGCTTCTTGGCGCTGTCGGGGATATTGACGCGCTCGACGCCGATCCCGCCATCGCGCATGCCCCTAAGCACTTGGCTGAACAGGTTGACGTTGCGGCCGAAGCGGTCGGCGGCGTTGGCGGCGCTCAACCCCCCCTCGCTCAACATCCGCTTGAGGTCGCCGGTGATCTGTTCACCCAACTGCAACTGCTTGGTGGCCCGGTAGACTTGCAGAGCCTCCGCCCGGTTGTTGGCCAGACTTTTAGCGATCTCGTCGGACTGAGTGTTCATCTGGGTCAGGGAGCTTTCCAGCAAGGGGACAAGATTGCTGACCGAAACCACCGGATCGCGCCCGGTCAGAATGGTATCAACCTCGACCCTGACGGGCTTCCAAAGTTTTTCCAGTTCGTCCAAGATGGGCCGCACCTCGGACGCCGCTGGCGGCAATCCCAGCGCGGCGCTGCCGTTTTTCTGATCATTCAGGGTCTGCTCAAAGCGGTCGCGGCTATCCTTGAGCTTGGCGAACGCGGTTTCCTTGCCGCGCGCGGCCTCGAGCGCCTCGGTCACGATCGCGCGCGACAGCAGGCGCTGCTCGCCGGCCAGCTTGAAGTAGGTCTCGTTCTGCTCGCTCTGTCGCCCCAAGGTCACAAAGATGACGCCCATCAGCACGATGAACAGCACCAACGCGCCCAGCACCGCCAGATAAGTGGCGGAGAACCCTTTCAAAACCGAATCATCTTTCGAGTCACGCATTTCTATTTCTCGTTAGAACCGAACATCCTGGCCCGCCCCGCCGGCGGATCCGACGGGGGCATTCTCGAGACTTTACTGGGACGCATGGAGGAACCGAGGATCCGCCAGCAACTTGCCGGTGTCGAAGGCCAGCCAATACTGGCCGTCATTCAAGAACGCATCGGCGACGTAGGGGCGCAGGCTTTCCTCCACCCCGTCCAACGCGGTCAGCCGGTGCTGCGGCCCAAAGTGGCGCATCCCAATGACCTCGTCCACTAGCAAGCCGTAATCCCACTGGCCCGCGCGAATCACGACAGCTTGGCTGCTGGGCAATTGCGGCATGGGTTGGCCGGTTAGAAAATCCCGCAAATCGGAGACCGAGATGACCTTGCCACGCAGATTGGCGATGCCCAGCAGCCAGCGCTTGACGCCCGGCACCCGGGTGATGCGAGGCATGGGGACAATCTCGGCCACGTCGTCCATGGAGAATAGCAGGTTCCAGGAACCGAGTCGCAGCGCCAACCGCCCGCGAATCTCCGACAACTGGGCGCCGACCGCCGCGACCGGGATCCGCTGGCGGATACGCTGGTCGAGTTGCGACAGAATATCAAAAGGATGCAGCGGGGGAGGCGCTGCGGGAGTAGGGGATGCCGCATCTGCCACAGGACAGTCCTCTAGGCGGGATTTGGAGCGGAACGGCCGGCGCGCTGGACCGAAACAGCGCGTTAGTGTTTTTTATGTAATTTTTAGCATACTAGCGGCCAGGATGCCACGATGGAAAACGGTTTCCTTCCCTTTAATTTAGTCCCACCACCGCGCCCCACTTCATCCACCGACGGTTTGGAGTGGGGCCGCGCAACCTTACGGACCGACTGACCATGACCCTCAAGCTCGGCGTGGTGATGGATCCCATCGCCGCCATCGCGATCAAAAAGGATACGACTTTCGCCATGCTGCTGGCCGCCCAGGCCCGTGGCTGGGAACTGTACTACCTCGAGCAGGCCGACCTCCATGCCCGCGGCAACGAGGCGTTTGGTCGGACCCGCTTGCTGAGCGTCAAGGACGACAAGCACGACTGGTTCGCCTTTCACGGCGAACGGGAACTACCGCTGGCGCAACTGGACGTCATTCTGATGCGCAAGGACCCACCGTTCGATATGGAGTATATCTACACGACTTACCTGCTGGAACTGGCGGAAATGGCCGGGACGCTGGTGGTCAACAAGCCGCGCGGTCTGCGCGACGCCAACGAGAAATTCTTCGCCCTGAACTTCCCGCATTGCTGTCCGCCGACCCTGGTCAGCCGGGAACCGGCGCGGCTCAAGGCGTTCCTGGGCGAACACGCCGACATCGTAGTCAAACCCTTGGACGGCATGGGCGGCGCGTCGGTGTTCCGGTTGCGCCAGAACGATCCCAATCTCAACGTGATTCTGGAAACGCTGACCGCCCACGGCCGGCGCTCGACCATGGCGCAGCGTTATATTCCAGAGGTGACGGCCGGCGACAAGCGCATTTTGCTCGTCGACGGCGAACCCGTTCCGTATGCGCTGGCCCGGATTCCGCAGGCCGGCGAGACCCGGGCCAACCTGGCAGCGGGCGGCCGCGGCGAGGGCGTGCCGCTGAGCGAGCGCGACCGCTGGATCTGCGCGCAAGTCGCGCCAACCCTGCGGGAAATGGGACTGCTGTTCGTCGGCCTGGACGTGATCGGCGACTGGCTGACCGAGATCAACGTCACCAGTCCTACCTGCGCGCGGGAGTTGGACGCTCGGTTTGGCCTGAACATCGGCGACGACCTGATGACCGTCATCGAAAAGCACGCGCGGCGTTGATGGTCGCCGACGCCGGATGAACGGTATCGCCCGCGACGCGGAAGAGGTCCGCCGGTTGGCGCTGGCGTTGCTGCTAGCGCTCGGCCTGCACGCCGCGTTGTTCCTTGGCGTCCCGACCGCAGGCTGGTCGCTCCGCCATCCCCGGCCGTTGCGCTTCGAAGTGACCTTCCTGCCGCCGATGGAGCGGCCGGAAAATCCAGCGCCGCCCGCCGCCGCGCCCGAATCGCCGGAACCCACGGTCCAGCCCGGCCCCGTCGCGGCCGCCGTTCCAGACCCCGCTCTCCCGCCACCGGAACCCCCGCCAGTCTCGTCGCC
>WBUJ01000137.1 GCA_008933795.1 Candidatus Contendibacter sp.
CTGGGTTATCGATTTGCGCGGCGTCAGCCACCACCAACCAGCGCCGGAAAGTTTCATAACCGCCGGTGCGCCGGTTGATCGCCACTCGCAGATCGGGATCGCCGGCGTAGCGTTTCTTGGCCGCCGGTGCCAGAGCCAATTCAAGGGCGCCGAAAATGACTTCCTTATTGACGCCCTTCTCGTTGGAAACGGCATCCACGACCAGCAGAATTTCTTTATTGCCTTCTTTGCTCTCTTTACCGCGCATGGCGTTCTGCCTCCTCGCCGGATCCGCACGCTGTCACCCCGCCCTAGAGTTCGGGCACCAGTCGGGCCTTCTCGATCCGCTCGCGCGGCACCCGCCACTCCCGCCCTTCGCCGTCCACGATCACCACGTCGTCGTCGCGCATCCCGACCAGCCGCCCGACCAGTTTCCGTCGCCCGTCCAGCAGTTCCCGCAACTGAAGGCGCACCTCAAAGCCGGCGAAGCGGGTAAAATGACCGGCCTCAAACAGGGGACGGTCCAACCCGGGCGAGGAAACTTCCAAGGTATATCGTCCGGCGATCGGATCCTCGACCTCCAGCACGCCACTGAGTTGATGGCTGACTCGCTGGCAGTCATCCAGGCCGATACCATTTTCGCTATCGATATAAATCCGCAACAGGGCGTTATCGCGGCCAGCATGAAACTCCACGCCCACCAGTTCGTAACCCATGGCCTCCACCACGGCGGCCAGCATCCGTCTGAGCGTCTTCAGGTCCCGGCGCATTTCGACCACCACAAACAAAAAATGGGCCCACGGCCCACTGATTCGTTAACCGGACTGGCTCGCCACAGCATCCGCCACTGGCGGGCGAAGCTGGGAGCCGCTCCTGGCGGAAACCCGCAAACGCTCGCTAGCCAGGAAAGCCCTGGAAACGGCCGCATAAAAAAAGCCCTTGACGGGCTTCCTTATCAAAATAGGGTGTGGTAGCGGGGGCAGGATTTGAACCTACGACCTTCGGGTTATGAGCCCGACGAGCTACCGGACTGCTCCACCCCGCATCAGAGAAGAGTAATGTAGCACCAATAATGGGTACCTGGCAAGCGGCAAATACACGATTCGCCAACGTCTACTCTTCGGTCAGCCACCCTTCGCGGGGCCGGCAACTCGCGAATTCGCGCCAGGATAACCCACCCGCGCGCTCGACCGCGCGCCGGCGCGAACATAAAAAATCGCGCCCAGAAACAGCAGTGCGCTGAATCCGATATCCAGCCAAGCCAGCCAAGGCCACGCCATCGGCCCAGCGGCATGGAAAACCCCAAACACGAAGTAGAACAACGCCAGAAAGCTGGTCCAGGCATGAGTGTGGAACCGACCGTGCAGCAACCCATGCACCGGAAACAACAACGGCCCTACCCACAAAATCAGGGCCAGGGCAACCGGCAACCGGACTGGCGGCTCCAGCCAAGCGAGCCAGAGCAACAACAGTCCGAACAAGCCGAAATAGCCGATCAGCGCGACCACCCGCCAAAACCGGATCATGCCGACTCCAGTCGCCGCGCAATGTCCGCCAGCCGCCGGCCTAGCGCCCGAGCAATCCGCTTCTCTTCGCCATCCAGCGCCGCGCGGGACTCCGGGCCTGACCAATGGCTTGGTCCGTAGGGTGTCCCACCGCCACGGGTCGTGCTCAGCGCCGGCTCGGTAAAGGGAACGCCCACCAGTAGCATCCCGTGGTGTAACAGCGGCACCATCATCGTCAGCAGGGTCGATTCATGGCCGCCGTGCGGGGTTGAGGCCGAGGTAAACACCGCCGCCGGTTTGCCGGACAGCGTCCCCGCCAGCCAGAGTCCGCCGGTGGAATCCAAAAAGTATTTGAGCGGCGCCGCCATGTTGCCGAAGCGGGTGGGGCTGCCCAAGGCCAAGCCGACGCATTCCCGTAAATCGTCCAGGCTGGCGTAGGGCGGACCGGCGGCCGGAATCTCGTCCTCGACCGCCTCGCAAACGGCCGAGACCGGCGGCACGGTGCGCAGTCGCGCCGTCATGCCCTCGACCTCCTCCACACCCCGGGCCACTTGGCGCGCCATTTCGGCGGTGCCCCCGGCGCGGCTGTAGTACAGAACCAAAATCTCCGCCACTTTGTGCTCCAACACGCTGTCCATTTTGACCGAAACCGGCTACCCGACCACTCACCGTTAATCCTGGATTCATCGCCCCGATGGATAATGCCTGCCATGAGATCGCATTTGATGCTATATAATTCCCCCAATTGCAACTCCGCCCGACCAAGCGTTGATGTTAACCGTGGTTCCCTGGATCGTTACGCGATTGATGGCCAAACTGACTCTATCCGCTTTCAGCCTGCTGGCGCTGACGGCCTGCGTCACCGCGCCAGTGCAGGAGATGAGCGACGCCCGCCAAGCGATCCATTCGGCCGAAGCGTCCGGGGCGGTGCAGCGCTCGCCCGATGCCTTGCTGGCGGCCCAACGCTTGTTGCGGGAAGCGCAGGAGCGTCTGGAAGCCGGCGCCTACGGCGAGGCCCGCCGCTACGCTCTGGATGCCCGCGACGCCGCTATCAGAGCGCGCGAACAGGCGACGCGGAACGCCGTGCTCCGACCCGCGCCCTGACCGGCAACCCCGCGCGTTTCCACTTCATCGGCCCCGCGATCCGCCATGCCCGCCTCTGTCCCATCCTCCGCTTCCAACCCCGGTTGCCGGCTACTGCTTTTGGCGTTGTTGCTGGCGTCGAGCCCCGCCACTGGGGTCGCCGGATTGAACTTCACCTTGCCCGACCTCGACGGTCGGCCGGTGCGACTGGCCGATTTCCGCAGTCGATGGGTCATCGTTAATTTCTGGGCAAGCTGGTGTACGCCCTGCCTGCTGGAAATGCCCGAACTGGAATCTTTTCACCAAGCCCAGCGCGGCCGCGCCGTAGTCGTCGGCGTCAATTTCGAGGATCTCGACCCTGGCGAAATCCGGCTTTTCGTGGAGCGGCTGGGCGTGACCTTTCCTATCGTGCTGAGCGCTGGCCAGCGGATGCCAAGTTTTCCGCTTAAGGGATTGCCGACCACTTTTTTGGTATCTCCCGCTGGCGCCCTCGTTCATACCCACTTGGGCACGGTGAACGCCGCCCTGCTGGCCGAGCGACTGACCGAATTGGAACGCGCGGGTGGTTGGCCCGAGACCAAGGCATCGACGCCGGATCATCCTTGACTTTGAGGAGGTTTCGTGAAAACCCTTTGCCTGCGCTGTTATGTCAGTGGCCGCGTCCAGGGCGTCGGTTTCCGCTATGCCACCGCCGAAAAAGCCCTGAACCTGGGCGTCACGGGTTACGTTCGCAATCTGCCGGATCGGCGGGTGGAAGTGCTGGCCTGTGGCGAGGAAAGGGCAGTCAACGCGCTGCGCAACTGGCTGTGGCAGGGTCCGCAACTCGCCCGGGTGAGCGATGTCCGCCACGAAACGCTATCCTATCGGGATTACTCCGATTTCCGAATCGACTGAAGACCGCGTTTTTTTATTGTCGCCGGGCTTGACTTATCCACAGGCTTGTGCGCGGCGCGGCACCGGACGGTTTCCCGAGCCGATCCGGCGAAAAATCTTCGCCAGATTCCAAGCCTTACATACAACCCACTGAAAAAAATAACAAATATGGGTTGATCAAAAACTAACCAAACCGCCATTCTCCTAACGGCAACACCCATTTATACAAACCACGCGAAAGTTATCCACAGAGTTATCCACAGAACCTGTGGATAACTCTTGGCGCCATGACGCTTCGCGCCGTTAGCGCCGCTCCGCCGCCAGCCGCTCCCGCAGCTCGTCAAGCAACCGTTCCCGCTCGATCAAGGCGCTGTCGGCATCGCGCCGGCCGCGATATTCCACCTGCCCCGCCGCCAGGTTCCGCTCGCTGATCACCACCCGGTGCGGAATACCGATCAATTCCATATCGGCGAACATCACGCCGGGTCGGACCTCGCGATCATCCAGCAGGGCGTCGATATCCGCCGCTCGCAATTCCCGATACAGCGTCTCGGCCGCCTCGCGCACGGCGGCGGAACGACTGGCGCCAATCGGCGCCACCGCGACCTGGAACGGCGCCATCGCCGCCGACCAAACGATGCCTCGCTCGTCGTGGCTCTGCTCGATGGCGGCAGCCACCACCCGCGACACGCCGATACCATAGCAGCCCATGGTCACGGTTTCCGCCTGACCGTGTTCATTCAGCACTTCAGCCTTCATCGCGGCGCTGTACTTGGTTCCGAGTTGAAAAATATGGCCCACCTCGATCCCGCGAGCGATATGCAGCACCCCCCGACCATCCGGGCTGGGATCGCCCTCGACGACTTGACGCAGGTCGAACGCCTGGGTCGGTTCCGGCAGATCGCGCCGGAAAGTCACGCCGGTCAGGTGAAACCCCGGTTCGTTCGCGCCGCACGCAAAATCGTTCATCGCCAGCACCGCGCGATCCGCCACAACACCGATCTCGGTTGGGATACCCACCGGGCCAATATAACCAGGCCGGCACCGTAAATGGCGCTCGATCTCTTCATCGGTGGCGAACCGAAAATCAGCCAGGGCGGGAATCTTGCGCGCCTTGATTTCGTTCAGTTCGTGATCGCCGCGCAGCAACAGCAGACTCATGCCCTCATCGCGCATGATCGCGATCGTCTTGAGAATCTGCTGGCGGGGGACGCCGAGATATTCGCTCACCTCAGCGATGGTGCGCTTGCCGGGCGTCGCGACCTTCCGCATCGCCTCGGCACGCGCGGGCCGCGATTCCCGGGGCGCGATCGCCTCCGCCAGTTCGACGTTGGCGGCATAGTCGCTCTCGGTGGAGAAGGCGATGGCGTCCTCGCCCGAATCGGCCAGCACATGAAATTCGTGCGAGCGGGCGCCGCCGATGCTGCCGGTGTCGGCCAGCACCGCGCGAAACTTCAGGCCCAGCCGGGCGAAGATGCGCGAATAAGTCGCATGCATGACCTCGTAGGTTTCCTGAAGCGATGCATGGTCGCAATGGAAGGAGTAGGCATCCTTCATCAGGAATTCCCGCGCCCGCATCACGCCGAAACGCGGTCGGATTTCATCGCGGAATTTGGTCTGGATTTGGTAGAAATTGATCGGCAGTTGCTTGTAGCTCTTGATTTCACGGCGAAACAGATCGGCGATCACTTCCTCGTGCGTCGGGCCGAAGCAAAACTCGCGCTCGTGCCGGTCCTCGATCCGCAACAACTCCGGCCCGTACTGCTGCCAACGCCCCGATTCCTGCCACAACTCGGCTGGCTGCACGGCGGGCATGAACAGTTCCAAGGCGCCGGCGCGATTCATCTCCTCGCGCACCACAGCCTCGACCTTGCGCAACACGCGCAAGCCCAGCGGCAGCCAAGTGTAAACACCAGCGGCGAGTTTGCGGATCAGACCGGCCCGCAGCATGAGCTGATGACTGACCACCTCGGCGTCGGCCGGGGTTTCCTTCATGGTGAACAGCGGAAAATGAGAGACGCGCATGAATCCCGCCTTGCGAAACGTGGAGGACGATCAGGGGTTGCAAAAATAATCCTGGTCCTTCTGGGCCTTTTTTAACTCCTCGGCGCGTTGTTCGGCGTCGAGAACGACCTTCTTGCCTTGGGCGTCGGTTTTCACCACCTGGGCTTCGCCTTGCAGCACCTGGAGGTTCTTCCTGGCGACTTCACAGTTCTTGGCGCGCGCGTCCTCGGTTTCCTTTTTCGCCTGTTCGGCCTGCTCTTTCTGCTTGGCTTCTTCCCGGGCCAACTCCTCCTGCTCCTTGGCTTGCTGGCTGCTCAGGGCTGCCTCGGTTCCCGCGGCCGCGCTGGACTTGCGCACCATTTCATATTTCACTCCAGTGGGCGGCGCAAGCTCGGAGTATTTCACCATCCCCTGCGCGTCGGTCCACTTGTAGATGAATTGCTGGGCCTGGGTCGTGACCACCGCTCCGCAGCAACCCACCGCCAGCATCAACCACAGCGTTCGTTTCAACATGATCCACCTCCAAGTCGCCTGGATATTCTGCGGAAAGTATGCCACGCGGCCAACTCTCCCCGATATCGCAACGGGATTTTGCTCAAAATGAATGTCGTGTAGTATAACCGGCCCGCGAGACTCGCGCCCAACAGGTATTGGCGACCTTCAGGACGGGTTGCGCCCGCCGGGCATTACCCCTGCCGCGCGGCGGTTACCCCGCTCGACCGCGGCCCCGGCCAAGCCACTCGCCGAACCCGTCCATGACGCGCCGATATTTGGGCGACGATCGGTCTTGCCGGTCGGCAATTCCCCATCCAACCCCCCATGAGGAGTCAAAAGTCATGGAACCTATTACTGGCGCCGAAATCCTGGTTCGCTGCCTCAAGGAAGAAGGCGTTGAATATCTGTTTGGTTATCCGGGCGGCGCCGTGCTGCATATCTATGACGCCCTGTATGTTCAGGACGACATCAAGCACATCCTGGTCCGCCACGAACAGGCGGCCCTGCACGCTGCCGATGGCTATTCCCGCGCCTGCGGCAAGCCGGGTGTGGCGTTGGTCACCTCTGGCCCTGGCCTGACCAACGCGGTCACCGGCATCGCCAACGCCTACATGGATTCCATTCCGCTGGTGGTGTTCTCCGGTCAGGTGCCCACCGCGCTGATTGGCAATGACGCCTTCCAGGAAGTCGATGCGGTCGGCATCACCCGACCCTGCGTCAAGCATAACTTCCTGGTCCGGGACATTAAGAACCTGGCGGAAACCATCAAGAAAGCCTTCTACATTGCCACCACGGGCCGCCCGGGGCCGGTGCTGATCGACCTGCCGAAGGACGTGACCATCGCCAAGGCCGAATACCATTACCCCAAGAAGGTCAAGCTGCGGTCCTACAGCCCGACGGTGAAGGGTCATGCCGGTCAGATCCGCAAAGCCGTGGATATGATCCTGTCCGCCAAGCGCCCGATGATCTACACCGGGGGTGGCGTGATCCTGAGCGACGGCTCGCCGGAACTGGTCGAACTCACCCAACTGCTCGGCTATCCGATCACCCAGACGCTGATGGGGCTGGGCGCCTATCCGGCCACCGACTCGCAGTTCGTCGGCATGTTGGGCATGCACGGCACCTACGAAGCCAATATGGCGATGCACGAATGCGACGTGCTGATCGCCATTGGCGCCCGTTTCGACGACCGGGTGACCGGCAAGATCGACAAGTTCTGCCCGACCGCCAAGATCGTCCATGTCGATATCGACCCGTCCTCGATCTCCAAGAACGTCCAGGTGGACATCCCGATCGTCGGTTCGGTGCCGAACGTGCTGCGGGCGATGATCAACGTGATCCGCGACGAGAAGCTCAAACCCGACGCCGAGGCGCTGACGCGCTGGTGGCGGCAAATCGACGAATGGCGAGCCCTGAAATCGCTGAGCTATCGCCAGAGCAGCGAAGTCATCAAGCCCCAGTTTGTCATTCAGAAGCTGTACCAGGTCACGGGGGGCCAAGCCATCATCACCTCCGACGTCGGCCAGCATCAGATGTGGGCGGCCCAGTACTATCACTTCGACCGGCCGCGGCAATGGATCAATTCCGGCGGGCTGGGCACCATGGGCTTTGGCCTGCCGGCGGCGATGGGCGCCAAGTTCGCCTTCCCCGACCAGGACGTGGTCTGCGTCACCGGCGACGGCAGCATCCAGATGATGTTGCAGGAACTGGCGACCATGAAGCAGTACCATACGCCGGTCAAGATCGTGAACCTGAACAACGGCTATCTCGGCATGGTGCGGCAGTGGCAGGAGTTTTTCTATCAGAAACGCTACTGCATGACCTACTTCGAGGCTCTGCCGGATTTCGTGATGCTGGCCGAGGCCTACGGCCACGTCGGCATGCGGATCGAGAAGCCGGGCGACGTGGAAGGCGCGCTGCGCGAAGCCTTCGCCCTGAAGGACCGTACCGTGTTCCTCGATTTCCTCACCGATCAAACCGAGAACGTCTTCCCGATGATTCCCTCCGGCGGCGGCCAGAACGAGATGCTGCTGGCCGAACGCGACGAGATGGTTTCGACTCACGACGAAGGGATGGTGCTGCTGTGAACAACAATAATCGTCACTTGATTTCGATCCTGATGGAGAACGAGGCCGGCGCCCTGTCGCGAGTGGCCAATCTGTTCTCGGCGCGCGGCTACAATATCGAGAGCCTGACGGTCGCTCCGACGGATGATCCAACGCTGTCGCGGTTGACCCTGGTCACCAGCGGCAACGAGCAGATCATCGAGCAGATCGTCAAGCAGCTCAACAAGCTGATCGACGTGGTCAAGCTGATCGACCTGAGCGAGACCGACGCCATCGAGCGCGAGCTGATGCTGGTCAAGACCAAGGCCAGCGGTGAGCAGCGGGCCGAAATGATGCGGCTGGCGGAAATTTTTGGCGGCCGCGTTCTCGACGTGACCGAGGCGACCTACACCATCGAGCTGACCGGCGCCGGCGGCAAATTGGATAACTTTTTGCGCGCGGTCGAGAAGGACGCGATCCTCGAAGTGGTGCGCTCCGGCGCGACGGGCATCGCCCGCGGTCAGAAAGCGCTGCACGCCTGACGCCCTGCCGTGAATCCTCGCCGTCCCCGCCGCCGGTTCCGGTGGGGGACGGCTTGCTTTTAACCTTTGCGGGAAATCGCTGCATGAACATCTATTACGACAAAGACGCCGACCTGTCCCTGATCAAAGGCAAAACCGTCGCCATCATCGGCTACGGCTCCCAAGGCCATGCCCACGCGCTCAACCTGCGCGATTCCGGCGTGAGCGTGATCGTCGGCCTGCGGCCAGGTTCCGCCTCGGCGATCAAGGCCGAAAAAGCGGGGCTGACGGTCAAGCCGGTCGAGGAAGCCGCCGCCGCCGCCGCCGTGGTCATGATCCTCGCCCCCGACGAGCATCAGAGTCAGATTTACCGGCAAATCGAACCCAGGCTGAAGCAGGGCGCGGCGCTGGCCTTCGCCCACGGCTTCAACATTCATTTCGGCGGGGTCGTGCCGCGCGCCGATCTGGACGTGATCATGATCGCACCCAAGGGGCCAGGCCATCTGGTGCGTTCGACCTATACCCAGGGCGGCGGCGTGCCCTGCCTGATCGCGGTGGCGCAGGACGCCTCCGGCCAAGCCAAGGAGCTGGCGCTGTCCTACGCCTCGGCCAACGGCGGCGGCCGGGCGGGCGTCATTGAAACCACCTTCCGCGAGGAATGCGAAACCGACCTGTTCGGCGAGCAGGTGGTGTTGTGCGGCGGTCTGACCGCGCTGATCCAGGCCGGGTTCGAGACCCTGGTGGAAGCGGGTTACGCGCCCGAGATGGCCTATTTCGAGTGCCTGCACGAGGTGAAGCTGATTGTGGATCTGATCTACGAAGGCGGCATCGCCAACATGCGCTACTCGATTTCCAACACGGCCGAGTACGGCGATTTCACCCGTGGGCCGCGCATCATCACCGAGCAGACCAAGGCCGAGATGCGCAAGATTCTCGAGGAAATCCAGACCGGTCGATTCGCCCGCGAATTTATCCTGGAGAATCAGGCGGGAGCGCCGGTGCTGCGGGCCAATCGCCGCATCAGCCGCGAGCATCCGGTCGAGCATGTCGGCGAGAAACTGCGCGGCATGATGCCGTGGATCAAGGCCAATCGGCTGGTGGACACCAGCAAAAACTGAAGCGCAAGCTAAGGCGGGGCGCGGCATTACTTGACGCCGACATCCCGCCTTTCGCATTTGATGGCGGATCCGATGACTCCAGACACCCCCGAAGTTCGCCGCTCGCGCGGTGTTTATCTGCTGCCCAACCTGTTCACCACCGCCGCGCTGTTTTGCGGTTTCTACGCCATCATCGCCGCGCTGCAAAACCGCTTCGAGCCGGCCGCCGTCGCGGTATTCGTCGCCATGGTGCTGGATGGGCTGGATGGGCGGGTCGCCCGGTTGACCCACACCGAAAGCGAGTTTGGCGCCCAGTACGACAGCATGGCGGATCTGGTGTCCTTCGGTTTGGCTCCGGCCCTGATCATGTACGAGTGGGCCTTGGGCGCCATGACCGGCATGGGGCCTTTCATGTCCAAGCTCGGCTGGCTGGCGGCGTTCTTCTACACGGTGATGGCGGCGCTGCGACTGGCCCGTTTCAACGTCCAGCTCGGCAGCACCGACAAGCGTTATTTCGTCGGCCTGCCCAGCCCCTCGGCCGCCGCCATCGTGGTCGGGCTGGTCTGGTTCAGCGCCGATTTGGGTCTGACCGGCGTCCAGATGCTGTGGCCGGCGCTGGTCGTCACCATCGGCGCCGGCGCGCTGATGTTCAGCAGCATCCTCTACTTCAGCTTCAAACAGGTGGATCTGCGCGGGCCAGTTCCCTTTATGGCGGTCCTGATCGTGGTGCTGGTCTTCGTGTTCACCTCGATCGACCCGCCCAAGGTGCTATTCCTCGGCTTCTTGCTGTATGGCCTGTCGGGGCCGGCGCTATTCCTCTGGCGCTGGCGCCGGCACGCCCGGCGGCAGACGGGAACCCCCTGATCCTGGGCGCGCGGGATCGGTAAACTTCAAAAGGGAGTTGCCAATAGAATAAATTGGGTTAAACGATGCAAAGATCGCTATAATTTTTTTCAAGCTCCGCCCCACGCAACGAAACGCGGCCCAGTCGCGTCACTTGGCCTGCCCACGCGCGAACTCACAGCCGCCCCCCAAAGTCCTTCGGGGAAGTGGCGGTCAATGTCTCGAGTGAGGAACCAGAGGAAAAGACCGTGCGAACCGGCGTCGTCATCGATTCGGCCTGCGATCTACCGCAGTCCTACATTCAGAGCCACGGCATCCACATCATGCCGATCAACCTGCATTTCGGCTACGACATCTTCAAGGATGTCCGCGACCCGGAAGCGACCCAGGCCTTCTATCGCAAATATCTGGCCGAAAAAACGTTGGACGCCGAAACCGCGCCATTTTCAGCGGAACAGATCAGGGCGATGTTCCTGGATGAACTGGTGCTCAAGTACGACCGAGTGCTGGTCGTCACCATCGCCCAGACCCGCAGCCCGAT
This sequence comes from Candidatus Contendibacter sp., assembly GCA_008933795.1. GTDB lineage: Bacteria > Pseudomonadota > Gammaproteobacteria > Competibacterales > Competibacteraceae > Contendibacter. The sequence goes on from WBUJ01000137.1 coordinate 10,987, forward strand.
CTTCGCCAACGCCACCGAGGCGTCCTTCAACATCCTCAAGCAGTATCGGGAACGACGGCAGAAAGCTGGCATGTCCGGATCGTTCTACCTGAACGTGCTGGACAGCAAAACCCTGTTCGCCGGCCAGGGCGTCCTGGTCCACGAGGCCATACGCCTGCTGGAAGAGCAGAACTTTTCCTTTGGCGCCCTGCGCAACGCCATCGAGCAACTCAGCCAGCAAGTCCACGCCTATCTGGTGCCCGAGGACCTGTTCTATCTCCGCTATCGCGGCAGCAAGAAAGGGGAAAAAACGGTCGGGCTGTTCGGCTACC
>WBUJ01000286.1 GCA_008933795.1 Candidatus Contendibacter sp.
GTTGAACAACACCGCAAACCCCAGGGTCGCCACCGCCGCCCAGCCGCCTTTCTCGATCAACAACACCGCCAGTTCGGCGCCGCTCATAGCTGGACCTGGAGCAAGCGGACCACGATGCCCAGACCGAGCGCAATCCCCAGAAACACCACCAAGCTGGTCGTAGCGCGGGCCAGGCCGGCGGAAATATGCCCTTGCAAGATATCGACGCTGGCGTTGATCAGCGGCACCCCCGGCACCAGCAGCAGGACCGCCGCCGTCAGCGCGCTTTGCGGGGTCTGGCTGAGCCAGAGCGCGCTGCCCGCCACCAGGCTGGCCACCAACGCGGTGAGCAGGACCACCAGGAAATAATTGACCTGCCGCCGATTCAGCTCCATCCGTACCCAGGCAGCGACCGCGGCGGCCACACCAGTGATGGCCAGCGCCGCCCAGTCGCCGCCGAACAGCCGGCAGAACGCCGCGCAGGCCAACCCGGTCGCTGCCACGATCACCCCGCGCGAGTAGTGGTGCGGCAGAGTCGCGATCCGGTCCAGGATGACCGCCAGTTGCCCGGGAGTTACCCGCCCCTGCTGGAACAGTCCCAGCACCTGCTCCACCTCGTTGAGGCTGTTCATGTTGACGCCCACGATGGGCACCCGCGCCACCCGGGTATGGTGGGCCTCCTGGCGGGTGGCGGTGAGCAGGATCGTCTTCGACATCACGATGGCGTCGATCCGGTCGATGCCCAGGCCCGCTTCCATTTGCCGCAGGCTGGCCTCCACGCGGCCAGCATCGGCGCCGTGCTGGAGCAGCAGGCTGCCGGTTTGCACCAGCAGATCGACCCTGTCCGAGAGCGATGCCGGTCCGGGGGTGGCGGGCGGCGAGTTCGCCGCCGGTCCAGGGATAGTAGAGCTGGGCGGGATGGGGTCGGCGAGTGGCATGGGCGTTCTCATGCATTCGGAATCCCGGTTACCGACTCTTGGCGGCTGTCAATCCAGGAGGAGTTTTATGCCAGGGATAGCCCTTGCGGCCTAACTGATAACCGTAGTCGAACAGGGCGCGCATATAGGTGGCGTCGAAGTCCTCCTTATGCTCGGCGTTGAAATCCGCGCCGATGTACGCCAGATTGTAGTCCAGCCCATCCTGTTGCGCCGTCGCGTAAATCCGGTACAAATCCCCCAATCCTTGAGATTGGATCAGCGAAGAAATGGCGCGACCGGCGATGGTGAGGGTGCTGCGTTCCACTGCGGCCCAGTCCGGGTCCAGCCGGGCGTTGCGAATGATATAGACGCTCCGTTCCCGTGGAGCGACTTTCACGCCCTGCTGGCGAATCAGGTCAAACATGCGCGGCGGGTAAAGAAACACCTGGGCCTGGGCGCCACCGTCCACGTGCATTTCCTGATAGGGTTTGCCGTTCACCTCCACGTCGATCATGACCGGGGGAAACGCGGCGGGAATCGCCGCCGAGGCCAGCAGGATCTTGCGGAACAGGTCCAGCGCCTTGGGGTCGCCGCTGGCGGCGATCGCGCCCATGTTCCAGACGATCCCTCGGCGGGCGTCCAGATTGGTGGTGCCGATCAACAGCAAACGCCCCTTTTCCTGGTATTCCCTGGCGATCCGCGCCAGGAATTCGGCATTGATGTAGCGGGAAATCAGTTCGAACAGCGGGCTGTTGTCGGCCAGGCCGTCGCTGGTGATCGCCGCCAGCAGACCGCGCGGTAGGAGGATATTCCGAGGGCCGATGGTGGTATACACCTCGCGCAGCGCGTCGTCCTCTTCCGGTCCCAGGAAGGCAAACGGCGCGATCAGCGCGCCGGTGCTGACGCCGGTGACTCCTTTGAATTCGGGACGGGTTCCGGTCGCCGACCAGCCGACCAGCAAGCCAGCGCCGAACGCGCCGTCGTCGCCGCCGCCGGAAACGGCCAGAAAATTGATCGGCGGCAACGGACCCCGGTGGCCGATGCGGGCTAAATAGGCTTGCTCGCGTTGACCCGACGCGATGGCGTCCCGGATGAACGGTTCAATATCGGTTT
>WBUJ01000138.1 GCA_008933795.1 Candidatus Contendibacter sp.
GAGCGATGTCGGTTTCAAGCGAGGCCCGGGCGGGCAGGGGGTGGTCACGGTCAAGCTGTCCAATCCCAGCATCCCGGTGGACGTGCGGCAGGAAGGCAATCAAATCGTCGCCGATTTTCAGAAGGCGACGCTGGCGCGCGGGCAGGAGCGGCGTTTGGACGTGACCGACTTTGCCACGCCGGTGATGACGATGGAAGCTTTGAACCGGGGTGGCAACGCCCGCCTGAGTATCCGGCCCAATCCGCCGTTCGAGTACATGGCCTATCAGGCCAACGACTTGTACGTGATCGAGGTGCGCCCGCCACAAAAATCCAAGGAGGAGGAAGACAAGGAGGCGCAATTCGATCCGTCCAAGAAGAAGTACACCGGCGATTTGCTGTCGCTGAATTTTCAGGACATCGAGGTACGGGCGATCCTGCAAATCCTGGCGGATTTCACCGGCCTGAACATCGTGGTCAGCGACAGCGTGAAGGGCAACCTGACCCTGCGCCTGCAGAACGTGCCCTGGGATCAGGCGCTGGACATCATCCTGCGCACTAAGGGCCTGGCCATGCGGCAGAACGGCAACGTGATCTTCATCGCGCCGACCGAGGAAGTAGCGGCGCGCGAGAAGCTGGACCTGGAGTCGCGCAAGACGGTGCAGGAACTGATTCCGCTGCGCACCGAGATCATCCAGGTCAATTACGCCAAGGCCGCCGATTTGGCAACCTTGCTGAAGCGGAAGAACGTGGAAAAGGGCTCCGAGCAGAGCGTTTTGTCGCCGCGCGGCGATGTGGTGGCGGATGAGCGCACCAACAACCTGATCGTCAAGGACGTGCCCGACAAGGTGGCGGAAGTGCGCGATCTGGTGACGAAACTGGACCTCCCGGCCAAGCAGGTCATGATCGATTCCCGCATCGTGATCGCCAGCGATGACTTCGCCCGCGATATCGGAGTGCGGTTTGGGGTGTCGGGCGTCGGCACGAATGGCAATACGGTGAGCACCGTGAGCGGCGGTCTGAACGCCACGAATTCCATGCTGACCGGCAAGGAGCCCGACGAATCGGGTAGCAACATCACCGGCATACCGGGCGACGATGTCGGCGTGGTGGGTAATTTGGTCAATACTGGTCAACCCTATCCGGCGATCATTCCCGCCCTCAGGGATCGGCTGGGAGTGAATTTGCCGGTGGCCGGCCCCAGCATCGCCCTGGCCATCCTGGGCTCCAACTATCTGGTCGATTTGGAACTGTCGGCCCTGCAAACCGAGGGCAAGGGCGAGATTCTCTCCAATCCGCGAGTGGTCACCGCCGATCTGAAAAAGGCGACCATCATCCAGGGCCGGCAAATCCCGTATTCGGTGGTGAGCGAGGACGGCACCAACACGCTCTTCAGGGATGCCCTGCTGAAGTTGGAGGTTACGCCGCAGATCACGCCGGACGACCGGGTGCGGATGGACCTGATGGTGTCGAAGGACGAACCAGGTCCCCCTGTCCCGCAGGCGACGGGGGGGACCGCGCTGTCCATCGAGAAGCGCGAAGTGACAACCCAGGTGCTGGTCAACAACGGCGAAACGGTGGTGCTGGGCGGCGTGTTCGAACAGACCAAGACGAATAACCAGGAAAAGGTGCCGTTGCTGGGCGATATTCCGTTGCTGGGTTACCTGTTCCAGAGAAACGGCAAATCGACCGCCAAGCGCGAGCTGCTGATCTTCGTGACGCCGCAGATTCTGAAGAACGGCGCGGTGGCCGAGCGTTGAACGTTCGAGAAAACTTCATTCTGTCGTGGGGAGTAGAGTCATGCGATCACGGGTAAACAGGTTGCGCGGGTGGTTCGAGCTGTTGCTGCTGGCCGCCATGCTGGTCGGCTGGAGTGGCGCGAGCCAGGGGGGTGGATTTAACGGACCGCAGTCGACCGTCTCGATCGAGATCACCGCGGATAAGACGACGCTGCCGGTCAATATTTTCGGTGTGGGACCGAGTACGAGCAATGCCTATACCACTACGGTTTATGTCACGGTTAGGCAGAATGGCGGAACCTTTGCATCGCCCAGCGTCTCCATTGCCGTGGCCCAGGGGCTGTCCAGTGGCGCGTTGTACTATTTGGATGGCGATCCGGAACACGAACAGTGCCCGACAGGGGCCACATGCCCTCCAACCGCCACGGTTCCCAAGGCGTATCGCACGGTGGTTTTCGAGGATACAACGGGGGTGGTGTCGGCCCACTTTCTCTCCAGCGGTACGCCAGGAACCGTGGTATTGACGGCCACGGCCCAGGATCCGAACACCGGGAAAACCATCAGCGCCAATCTAACCATCAATGTGAGCGCCGTGGGCAGCGCGCCTTCGTCGGTCAAGTTCGCGATGGATCCGGCCCTGGTTTATATCCGCGACAATCCCCTGGGTACGACCACCGTAACCCAGAACACGGTTAAGCCATTCAATATTCTTGTCCTGGATGATGGCGGTTTGGCGGTTGGCGCGGGTGCCGGGAACAACAACTTGCGGGTCGAAATGTTGCCGAACCGGCCGAATGGCGGCGAGTGGTTGAGCACCGCCGATGTCCAAGGCAACCCGCAGGAAGGAACCCGCGTCTTGACGGGTACGGTCGGGGGTGTGGCTTCCTTGACCTTGCACAGCGGCACGTTGCCTGGCACGGTCGTGATTTCGGCCACGGCCGACCGCGCCGACAACAACGTCGATAACGGTATCCAGAGGGGCATCACCAATTACGCCATGGTGTCGATCGGGACGGGTGAGATCAAGTCGTTGACCTTCACCGGGCCTTTCGCCGATACGGTATTCAGCCGTGGCAATAATCTCGTGGCGTGTGTTGATGATAGCGGGAATTGCCAAATTGGCGGCGCTCTGGTCGACCGGGTATGGAACGGCATCTACAATCGCATCATCACGGTCATTGCCAGCGATGCCTTTGGCAATCCACCGCCGGCGGGAACCCCGATCACGTTCCGACTGATCGATTCGCCGCTGGACATGCTGCAAAACCGCTATCCCGACCAGGGACATGGCCAATTCGTCATCACCGGCACCACGGGCGATCCGGCGGAAGGCGGCTCGGAGTTCTTCGCGCCTAACCGCAAGACCAAGCGGACGGCTGCGGATACCTTGAGTCCGTTTGTGGTGCCGAATGGCGTATCGTTGGCGGTTGCCGATCTGCCCTGTCTTCTGATGTTGCAGGATCCGGAAATCATTAACCCAAATTCCAGTACTATTAACAGCTTGCCATCGGAAGGTCGACTGGAATACCACGTGGGTAGCCGAGTCGTTGTCGGGCGGCCGGGTAACAACACGCTGGTTGTCAACACCCCATTCAACCAAGTCAGCCAGAACGTCGGCGCCAACGTCTGGTGGACGGTCGGTTGCCCGCCCCACAAGGGTAATGTGTCGAATTTCGACAGCGATACAACCGGCCCTCTTAACGATAATACTTCGGTTGTGCTGACGAATGACAGCGGCGTGGCCAGTACGTTGATGAGCTATCCGGCCAACCAAGTCGGGCGGCGGTTCATGGTGGCGGCCGAGTCGAACGGCGGCAAGGTGGGCGCGGTCATGACCCACTGGTATCTGGGGATGCCGAACGGCATTTTGACCATCACGCAGCCGGCGAGCTTGGTTGCGTCGCTTGGAAACTTCTTTGCCGAGATCAATCCGGATGTTCTTCCTATTAATATTCCGAATTGGCCGGCACGGGTGCAGGTGGTTCAGAACGTGGATCCGGGCACAGCGGTCAATCTGCCGGTGACCCTGCAAGTGCTGGATGGCGGCGTGTGCAAGGCATGGGTGGAAGGAGAGTGTGTGCAACTGGCCCGGTCTCCGGTCCCCGGTGTGCCGATCGCTGTGGATATCGTGATCAATGACCCGGCGGAAGCGACGGCGGTCGCGGCGGAGGAAGCGGTGGCGCAGGCGCAGGCGGCCTACGATGCGTTTGTTGCCGCCAATCCAGGGGTCTGCGATCTGGTGCTGAAGGATCCGGAAGGCGAGCCGGAAGAACGAGATCCGGAAAAATGCGCCAAGCAGAAGGAATTGGCGGCTGCCTTGGATGAGGCGAAGGTCGCTGCGGTCGAGGCGCGCACGGTCGCCAACCTGCATTCGCCCACGGCTTCGGTTACGCCGACGACCTTGGCGAGCGTCGGGGGTGGCTATGCGAGAGCGGTTCTGAATGTCGATGACTTACCCACGGATGGCAGCGTGGACTTCTTCTTCTCCACGGTGGGGCCTGACGTGAGCAGTGAGACGCTTCAGATCACGGTGCAACCACCGCCGCCGCCGGAGGAGACTCCATAGCAGGGCATCATGATATTCTGACCAGTGGATCATTTATTCCCTGGTCAGCGGGTTGAAATGAACCGGCGGCGACCCCGCCGGTTTTTTTATGGCAGCGAACGACTCGGATATCGATTCCCCTCCTTGGCTAAGGAGGGGTGGCGCGTAGCGCCGGGGTGGTTCGACCACGCGAGCAGACCTCCTCGGTCCTTCGGGCTGCCCTCCTTGGCATCTGTCTATTACACACATCTCCAACCATATGATTCTGTTAGTATTAAAAGCCAAGAGTGGTTTCGACGACTGACCCCCTCACCCTGACTCTCTCTCCCTTGGCAGGGGATAGAGGACTGAATGATTGCATCAAACCACCCCGGCGCTTTGCGCCACCCCTCCTTAGCCAAGGAGGGGAGTTCGATGGTTTAATTCCGCTGGTCGGCGAGAATTTTCCAAGAGGCCATACAAAAACTCCCCTTTCCCCTCGAGGGAGAGGGGGTGGGGGATGAATCCAGGGGACAAAAAAAGGGCCGCGAGTCGCGGCCCAGAAGTTTAAGCGGGGAGGGCGCTACTGCCCGATGATCGTATAGGCGGTCTCCGTCACCTCCGAATCCGCCCAGCCTTCCTTGAAGGCAATGGCTTTCAGCTTATAAATGATGCTGGCCTTGGAGCTACTGGGACAAGCCAAGGTGATGGACTGACCGTTGGCGAGTAGCGCACCCGCTGTCGGCGTCGGGATGCTGCCATCCATGGTGTAGCGGATCGAAGCGCCCGCTGTCGGGCTGGTGATGGTCACCCTCAGACTTCCTTGATAGAAACCACTGGGTGGATCAAAGGACGGCGCCGCCACCGTCGCCAATGGCCCCATGAACTGACCGAAGGCCCACGGTCCCAACCCAACCGGTATCTCGGCGATGACCCGATTGACCTGGCTGGCCGCAGCGTTCCAGCCGCCGACTACCGATACCGTGTTGTTAGCGGTATTGGCGACGTAGACCCTCCGGTTATCCGGGCTGACCGATACGCCATAGGGAACTCTTGGGTGGTCGTCCAGCCGCAACTGAACGATGCTGACCACGGCATGGTTGGCGGTGGTGTCGATCACGAACAACCGGTCGCCAGCGCCATCGGTGACATACAGCCGCTGGCCATCCGGGCTGACCGCGACGCCGCGTGGCACCAGCGGTTGCGGCGCGCCGCCGAACTCGTCCAGGGTGATGATGCCGATGACCCGGTTGAAGACCGTCTCCATGACCGAGACCGTCCGGTCGCCGGAATTAGCGACATAGACATATTGCCCGTTGGGATGCACCGCCACGCCTTCCGGCGCCCAGCCGACCGCGACCGAGCCGACCTGCGTCTTCAGGTCCGCGTCGAAGATCGACAGCGAGCCAACGCACTGATCGGGGTTGACGTTGATCGGCGGCCGCGCCACCAGCGCGTCGCATTGATCCACGTAGGGATTGGCTGCGTCGTCCGAGAACGAGTTGACCGTGCGGTTGGTGACGTAAACCAGCGGGATCAACGGGTTGGGATGCGCCGCCACGCCGCGCGGATAGGGGTTCGCCGCCAGGTTGGGTACGTTCAGGTCGATAAACGGCTGGTTGGTGCTGGTGTCGATGACCGACAGACTGAAGCTACCTTCGTTGGCCACGAACACCCGCGAGCCGGTGGGATTGATGGCGACGCCCAGCGGCGCGGCTCCGACCGGAATGACGGCGATCACCTTGCGTTCGGTCAGGTCGATCACCGATAGCGTACCGTTCGTCCTGCCAAACTTGGGGCGATTGGCGACATAGAGCCGGGTGCCGTCGGGATGGACCGCGATGCCGCTGGGACCGACGTTGTTGATGCCCGACGGGATGTTGTCGACGGCTTGGTTGATGTCGGGGTTCACGATGGACACCGTGCCGCCGGCGTAGTTGGTGATGTAGGCTGGCCCACTCAGCAGACTGTAGGCGTGCGGCCCAAAGGAAACGACCAGGTTGACCTTGCCGCTGACCGGCAGCGTGACATCCGGTGGCGGATTTTGCCGGATCACTTGGCCGGCGGGCACGTCCTGGCTGCGCTCGTTGGAGACCAGACCCGCCTGCAAGCCGGCATCGATCAGCTTGGCGGTGGCGGCGGCCAGCGACAGCCCGACGACGTCCGGGACTTGGGTGGTCGGCCGGGCGCCCGGATCATCGGGAATGGGACCGAGCGACACCACCAGATTGATTTTCCAACCCACCGGAACGAGGGCGGTCATCAGCGGATTTTGACTGATGACGCGACCGGCCTCGACCGTGTTACTGGTCTGGCGGGACACGAAACCCAGTTGCAGGCCGGCCGCCTGGAGGATAGCGGTGGCGTTAGCCAGAGTCTGCCCGACCACGTTCGGGGTTGCGACCGGCGGTTGCGTGCCCGAGGATACGAACAAATTGATGGTGGTGCCGTAGGCGACCATCGTACCAGCGGTGGGGCTCAGGCCGGAGACCCGACCGGCGGCAATCGTGTCGTGAGGTTGCACGGTGATGGCTCCGACGTGGAACAAGCCCACCGCGAACAGAGCTTCCCGGGCGTCCTCGACGGTCATGCCGATCACCTCGCCGGGCACCGCGACTTCCTGGGGCTGAGAGAAGCCTTCGGAAATGATCAGGGTGACGGCGCTGCCGAGCTTGACCTGCGTGCCGGCCACGGGATCGGTGCCGATGGCGTTGCCGGCCGGCATGGTGGGATCCGGCTGCCTCAAGGTGCTGCCGATGGTAAGCCCGGCGTCTTGCAGGACGGATTTCGCCACCTCCTCGGGTAGGCCCCTCACGTCCGGAACCTTGACGACTCCGGCGGGACCGAGCGAGACGGTGAGGCTGACGGGAGTGCCCACGGCTACCTTGGCGCCGGCCGCCGGGCTTTGGGCGAGGACGATGCCGGCGGGGACGGTGTCGCTGTACTGTTTGAGGACCGCGCCGACGCTCAGGCCCACGCTGCGAACGGTGTTGGCGGCGGCGGCCTGGGTCAGCCCGACCACGTTCGGAACCTCGATGGCGCCTGGAGGAACCGGCGGGTTGATCGGCGCTTCCTTGCCCGAGGAGATGACGAGGTTGACGGCAGTGCCCGGCGCGACCAGAGTGCCGCCACCCGGATTTTGACTGATGACGTTGCCGGCGGGGACGGTATCGCTGGCAGCCAGAGTAACGGTGCCGACCTTGAGACAGACCGGCGAGTCGCCCGTGCTGCAAGTGCCTTCGATCGCGGTCCTGGCGGTCGCCAGGGGTAGGCCGATGACATTCGGAACCGCGATGGGCGAGCGTCCCGAGGAGACGACCAGATTGACGGCGGTGCCGACGCCCACCTGAACACCAGAGGGCGGAGCCTGACTGATGACGCTGCCGGCGGGGACGGTATCGCTGGTTTGGAAAGTAACGGCGCCGACTACCAAGCACTGGGTAGTGCCGGTCACGCAGGTGGTTTTGATCGCGGTCTCGGCGTCAAATTGCGTTTTACCGACCACGTTCGGAACGGTCAGGAGGGGCGCACCCGAGGAGACGACCAGGTTGACCTTGGAGCCGGCAGTGGTTAGAAAACCGGCGGCTGGGTCTTGACTGATGACGGTACCAGCGGGAACGGTGGAACTGGCTTGTTGAGTAACGGTTCCGGTCGTCAGACACAGAGCAGTACCGGTTACGCAGGTATTGTTGATGGTGAGCGTGGCGGTGTTCTGAGGCTGGCCAACCACATTGGGAACCGTAAGCCTGTAAGCTACGACGATAGCGACAGTGGTGTTGGAGGGGACGGCCGCACCGCCTGGCGGATCCTGGCTGATGACATTACCAGCGGTGACCGTGGTGCTAAAGGCGTAAGTGACGGTGACTTTCAGGCATACGGGGGGAACAGCGGGAACTGCGGGCGGCCCTGGGTCAGCAGGGGTACCGGCGTCGCACGTTCCCGTGATCGTGCTCCTGGCATTCGCTTCGGTCTGCCCGACCACGTTCGGGACGTTAACATTTGCCGCCGAACTGATTTGTGGGTAGGCCGAAAGAATAAATCCGATTAAGATCAATAGAAAAGACGTGGAAAAAAGCCTGATTCTTGATTTCATAAGGAAGCCCCACGCTTAAGGCATGACAGCACAGGTGCCTTGGCCCTGTTCGGAAGTCGCGGCTCGATAGAATCCGCGTCATCCCCCCTTCGATGCAGCTTCAAGTATAGCATCATAATTTTTCGGCGGGGTTAACACGGTTGGTTGATCTGGTTGGCTTTCGCTAGCCCTGTTGCTAAACTTCAACTACAAATGTAGTCATTCCAATCGGAGTATTTCAGTGATGTCTGCCAGCACGTCAATTCGGATCAACCAGGATCTTTACGAGCAAGCCAAGCAAGATGCGGCGTTGGAGCATCGTTCCATTGCCGGGCAAATCGAGTTTTGGGCGCGAGTAGGGCGGGCCGCTTTGGATAACCCCGACCTGCCCGTCAGTTTTGTGGCCGAGTCCTTGGCGTCAATGGCCGAACCGCACGACCAGTCCCAGCCATTCGTCCCCCGGAGTCGCCGCGCATGACGTGGTCCGTCCGGCAAACCCGACGGTTTTCCCGACAGTATAAGAAGTTACACGATGCAGCCGATGTGGATAGCGCGGTCGCTGAGGTGGCGCAAAATCCCCAGATTGGAGAGCGCAAGAAAGGGGATCTGGCTGCCCTGCGGGTCTATAAATTTCGCACGGGAGGGCAGCTATATTTGCTGGGATACACGCTGGAGGAGGACATACGCCTCGTTTATTTAGAAGCCGTCGGCCCCCACGAAAATTTTTATCGAGACTTGAAGCGCTAGCCGCCCGCTCAGACCGCACCACGATCGCCCGCAGCGCCGGCTCATCCAGCGCGCGCTGATCCACCTTGAGATAGGGCCAAATAGTTTCTGGTAGTTTCTGGCAAAATCAACTAGACCGGACTAAGCTAATGCTATTTCTAATGTGTCAGGGTTTATCGATCATGCAAACTGTCAATATCCACGAAGCGAAAACTCACCTTTCCCGGTTCGTTGACCAAGCGGCGGCTGGTGAGGAAATTCTGATTGCGCGCGCGGGCAAGCCGGTAGCGCGACTGGTGGCGCTGGCGTCAACCGAACGCAAACCTCGTACTCTGGGCTTGGGCAAAGGCCGCTTCACCTTGCCCGAGAACTTTTCCAGCCTGCACGCCGCTGAAGTTCAGCGGATGTTTGAGGTTGGGGAATAACTGATCATGGAAAAGGTGCTTCTCGATACCAACCTCTTGCTGGTGGCCACCATCCAGCCGGATGCTTTGCCCAACGATATCCAACAACAGCTAACAGATCCGACCTGCACCGTGTTCTTCAGCACCGCCAGCATTTGGGAAATTGCGATCAAGCGCTCGCTAGGCAGGGAATCGTTCGATTTCGAACCGGAAGACATTTACCGGTTGGCGCTGGAGACCGGGTTTACCGAATTGCCTGTGATGTCGCGCCATTGTTTTGCCTTGACCCGGATGGCCTGGCATCACCGCGATCCCTTCGACCGATTGCTGGTAGTGCAGGCGCAATCCATTCCAGCGTATCTGTTCACCACCGATGGCGTTTTGGAAAAATACTCCGAGTTGGTCAGGAAGATTGACCTGAGTTAACCCCCCCGCATCGGGAAACCACACCATGCCCTTCAGCGTCGCCCTGCTGCGCAAAATGGACCAAGTCCCGCCGGACCTCAAGGAAGTGTTGTGGTTGCTGCTCGAGGAAATCGAGCAGCAACGGGAAGCCGCAGTCACGAAAACCGATTTCAATCAGCTCAAGGAAATCGTTCGGGATTTAGCCGAGGCCCAGAAGCGCACCGAGCAGCGGGTGGATACCCTGGCGGTGCGAATGGAGGAACTGGCCGAGGCGCAGAAGCGAACCGAACAGCGGGTCGAGGAACTGGCCGAGGCCCAGAAGCGCACCGAGCAGCGGCTGGATACCCTGGCGGTCCGGATGGAGGAACTGGCCGAGGCGCAGAAGCGGACCGAGCAGCGGGTGGATACCCTGGCGGTCCGGATGGAAGAACTGGCCGAGGCGCAGCGGGAAACCACCCGGGAAATCGCCAGCCTGAGCCGCGCTCACGACAATACCCGAAGCCAGGTGGGCGGACTGGCCCGCACCATGGCCTACGCCCTGGAGAACGAGGCTTACCGAATGCTGCCGGCGTTCCTGAAGACCCAGCATCAACTGGAAATCAGCGAACGCCTGGTGCGGACCTGGATCAATGGCGAGGAAATCAACTTCTTCGCCCGGGCGCGGCGCAGCGGCGAGAACGTGGTGATCATCGGCGAAAGCGTGATGCGCCTGGATGATTGCAGCAAGCTGGCTCAGCTTCAGCGCAAGCTGGATGCGGTACGAGCAGTGGAAGCCTCACCACTCGTACCCCTGCTGGTGACTCATTTCGCCCATCCGGACTTGCTGGCCCAGGCCCGGCAAGCGGGCATCGTGGTGGTGCAGAGCTTCGAATGGGGCTGACCACCGGCCAGCCCCCGTCCGCTCAGGCCACCGCCGCGCACGCCCGCAGCGCCGCCTCGTCCAGCGCGCGCCGGTCCACCTTGAGATAGGCCACGCCCTCGGCGGCGACCACCACTGCTTCGGCTACCCCCGGCACCTGGGTCAGTTGCCGGGCCAACAACCGGGCCTCCACCTCGTCCAGTGCGCCCACGTTGAGCAGATAGCTGCTCAGATAGCGCGGGTTCCGCATGGTCCAGGCCACCAGCAGCCAAGCCAGCGCCGCCAGGGTGGCGAAGGCGAACACGCCCTTCAGGCCGAA
>WBUJ01000139.1 GCA_008933795.1 Candidatus Contendibacter sp.
AGCGTCGGCTACTACTGCTCGCTGCTGGCCGAGGCCCGCCGCCACCGGGTCATTCCCAGCGTGCGCACCCTCAACGATCTCAGCCGCAAGTCCATCTACAGCCTGGACATCGAGGATCTGGACGACCACGTTCAGCAAGTGCTGGGCAAACCCCGGCCCGGCTTCACCGCCACCGCCTTCGAGCTGGACATCTGCTTCGGCCAGTGCGCGGCCAGGGAATTGCAGGAACTGGCCCGGCAACTGTTCGATGCCTTCCGCTCGCCGCTGCTGCGGGTGGAATTCCGCTTGCAGGGCAAATGGCGCATCGCCACGATCAAGGCGCTCCACCTGCATTCGCTGTCGGTCGAGCAGGAAGACCTGTTCATGGGCGCGCTGACGACTTATCTCAGCCGGCGCTGGCGACAACCGCGGGCGCGCAGCAACTACCGCTACGATCTGGCGATGCTGCAAAATCCCAAGGAGGCCCTGCCGCCCTCCAACCCTAAGGCGCTGCAACAGTTCATCAAGATCGGTCGCGAGTGCGGGGTCAACGTCGAGCTGATCGAGAAGAAGGACTACGGGCGGCTGGCCGAATTCGACGCTTTGTTCATCCGCGAAACCACCGGCATCGACCACTACACCTACCAGTTCGCCAAGAAGGCGGAGAGCGAAGGCATGGTGGTGATCGACGATCCCGACTCCATCCTCAAATGCACCAACAAGGTGTATCTGGACGAACTGCTGCGTACCCACCGCATCCGCACGCCCAAAACGGTCATCGTGCGTCGCGACAACCTGGAGCGGGTGGACAGCGAGATTCCCTATCCCATCGTGCTGAAGATTCCCGACGGTTCGTTCTCGCGCGGCGTGTTCAAGGTCGACGACCGCGCCGAGTTGTTGGAAAGCGCCGGCAAGCTGTTCAAGTCGTCCGATCTGGTGCTGGCGCAGGAATTTCTCTACACCGAATTCGACTGGCGGGTGGGGATTCTCAACAAGACGCCGCTGTTCGTCTGCCAGTACTTCATGTCCAAGGAACATTGGCAGATTTACAACCACGAACCGGGGCGGGAGCGCGGCATCCGCGAGGGCGATTCCAAGACCTTCCGGGTCGAGGACGCGCCGGAAATCGTGGTTAAAACCGCGTCCAAGGCTGCCGGCTTGATCGGCAATGGGTTCTACGGCGTGGATCTGAAGCAGACCGCCAAGGGCGTGGTGGTGATCGAAATCAACGACAACCCCAACATCGATCACGGCGTTGAGGACACGGTGCTCAAGGAGGATCTATACCGCACGATCATCGAGAATCTGGTCTGGCGACTGGATCGGAAGCGGGGGAAGTAAGGTTGTCTGGAGCATCTCGCGCTCCCCGCCGCTGGTGGCGCTGGACACTGCTGGCCAGCCTCGGTTTACTGGCGTTGCTGACCGGGGTCGGCGGCTGGCTCTACCTTCGGTTACACGGCAGTCTGGCGCAACTGGAGGGCGCCGCGCCGCTGGCCGGCTTGAGGGCGCCGGTCGCCGTCGAGCGCGACTCTCTTGGCATACCGACGATCCGGGGCGACAACCGGCTGGACGTGGCCCGCGCCACCGGCTTCGTTCACGCCCAGGAACGGTTTTTTCAGATGGATTTGCTGCGGCGCACGGCGGCGGGCGAACTGGCGGCGCTGGTCGGCGCGACGGCGCTGCCTCTGGATCGCGCCCACCGCTTGCACCGTTTTCGACACCGCGCCCGGCTGGCGCTGGCGGCAACACCGGCGGAAGATCAGGCCCTGATCGCGGCCTACGCCGCCGGGGTCAACGCTGGACTCGCCGCGCTGTTGGCCCCGCCGTTCGAGTACCTGTTGCTGCGAACCGCGCCCGAACCCTGGCGGCCCGAGGACACGCCACTGGTGGTCTACGCGATGTATCTGGATTTGCAGGGCCAGCAATGGCGCCGCGAGTCGGCGCGGGGAGTATTGCGCGACCGGTTGCCGCCCGAGCTTGCCGCGTTTCTCGATCCCCCCGGCACCGAGTGGGACGCACCGCTGCGGGGCGAGCCTTTCCCAGCGCCGCCGCCGCCCGGTCCCGCTATTTTCGATCTGCGCCGCAACGATGGAGCGAACCCACCCGACCGGGCAAATACGGAGGTCCGCCCCGATCGGCTGACTTCAGCGGAAACCGAACTGCCGCGCGGCAGCAACAACTGGGCGGTCGCTGGCCGGTTGACCGCGCATGGCGGCGCGCTGCTGGCCAACGACATGCACTTGGGGTTGCGCCTGCCCAACATCTGGTATCGGGCCACGCTCGCCTATCCCGACGAACACGGCGGCGAGCGACAAATCCATGGAGTGACGCTGCCGGGAACGCCGGCCATCGTCTCCGGCGGCAACGGCCATATCGCCTGGGGCTACACCAACAGCGAAGGGGATTGGGCCGACCTGGTGATTTTGGAACCAGGCGCGGACAATGGAACCTACCAGACGCCCGATGGACCACGCGCTTTCAGCCGCGTCCAGGAAACCCTTGCGGTCAAGGACGGTCCCGCCGCGACGCTGGAGATTCTGGAAACCCGTTGGGGACCGGTGGTGGATCGCGACCACCAAGGCCGGCAACGGGCGCTGCGCTGGGTGGCGCACGATGCGCGGGCGGTCAATCTCAAGTTGCTGGCGCTGGAACGGGCCGACACGGTGGACGCCGCTCTCGAGATCATCAACCGGGCCGGGGCGCCGGCGCAGAACGTCCTGCTGGCTGACGCCGACGGCCGCATCGCCTGGACCCTTTCCGGTCCGATTCCCCGCCGCTTCGGCCACGACGGCCGCCTGCCTGCCTCCTGGGCCGACGGTCAGCGCGGCTGGTCCGGCTGGCTGGAGCCGGCCGAGTATCCGCGCATCGTCGATCCGCCCGGCGGCCGCCTGTGGACCGCCAACGGTCGGGTGGTCGATGGCGCATGGCTGAATTTGTTGGGCGACGGCGGCTACGCGCTCGGCGCCCGCGCCCGGCAAATCCGGGACGGCTTGCTGGAGCGGGACCGGTTCGACGAACGGGATTTTCTGGCCCTGCAACTCGACGACCGGGCGCTATTTTTGGCGCGTTGGCGCGAGTTGCTGCTGACGACGCTGACGCCGGACGCCGCGCGAACCAATCCGCGCTGGGACGAGCTGCGGCGCTACGTCGCCGACGGGGGGGGGCGGGCGGCGGTGGATTCCGTCGGTTATCGGGCGGTGCGCGCCTTTCGTCTCCAGGTCCGGGACCGGGCGTTCGCGCCACTGACCGCCGCTTGCCGGCAGGCTGACCCGCGCTTCGATTATGGTTTGTTCCGGCAAAGCGAAGGGCCGTTGTGGCAATTGATCTCCCAACGGCCGCCGCATCTGCTCGATCCGCGCTATCCCGACTGGTCGGCGCTGTTGCTGGATGCGGCGGACGCCACGCTGGCGGAGTTGACCGCCGATGGTCGGCCGCTGGCGGCGCACGCCTGGGGCGATTACAACCAGGTTCGCATCCAGCATCCGTTCAGCCGCTTTCTACCCTGGTCAAGCGGATGGCTCGACCTGCCCGCGCAAGCCCTGCCGGGCGATCTGCACATGCCGCGTATCCAGACCCCCGACAGCGGCGCGTCCGAACGACTGGCCGTCGCGCCGGGCCGCCAGCGGAACGGCATTCTCCACCTGCCCGGCGGCCAGAGCGGCCACCCCCTGTCGCCCTTCTACCGGGCCGGGCATGTCGCTTGGGCTACCGGCGAACCGTTGCCCTTGCTACCCGGACCCACGGCGCATCGGCTGCGGCTCGAGCCCCGGGCTCCCTGACCGGGCAGCCTAGTCCGGCGGGTAGACGCCTCCGGCCAGCCAGCGTTCGAGCACTTCCGCCAGTTCCTTGAGCTGCACCGGCTTGGTGATGTAGTCGTCCATGCCGGCTTCAAGACATTTTTCCCGGTCGCCTTTCATCGCGTTGGCCGTCATGGCGACGATGGGCGCCGTGGGCCGGAGCACTCCGCAACCTGGGGCGCGAATCCGCCGGGTCGCCTCGTAGCCATCCAATTCGGGCATCTGGCAATCCATCAGCACCAGGTCATAGGGAATATCCCGCAGCGCGGCGATGGCTTCCAGGCCATTGGCCACGGCGTCGGCCCGATACCCCAGTTTTTTCAGCATGGCCAGCGCCACCCGTTGATTGACCGCGTTGTCCTCGGCCAGCAGGATGCGAACTCGCCGCCGAGCCGCCTCGCCGATCAGGTGCTGGGTAATCAGCCGATCCGCCGCCAGTTCCCGGTCCCGGCTCAGGCGGCCCCGGATCGTCGCCAGACACGCGCGCAAATGGGACTGACGCACCGGCTTGGTGAAATAGCCGGCGAAACCGATCCGCTGGAACCGGGCGGCGTCGCCGCGCTGGCCCATGGACGTCATCATGACCAGCGGCGTTTGGCTCACCTCCGGACAGGCTTTGATGCGGCGACCCAATTCGGCGCCATCCACGTCCGGCATCTGCATGTCCAGCAGGGCGACCTGGAACGGATCGCCGACCCGCGCCGCTTCCCGCAGCATCGCCAGCGCCACGTTGGCTTCGGCGGCTTCCGCGAAGCGGCAGCGCCAGGAATTCAACAAGGCGGTCACCAGCAGACGGTTGGTGTCGTGGTCGTCCACCACCAAGACCTTCAAGCCCTCCAGATCGGCCCATTCATCCTCCGGGATCGGCTGATAGTTAGCCTGTTTGCCGAATCGCACCGTGAACCAGAACGTGGATCCCTGGCCCGGCGCACTGTCCACGCCGATCTGGCCGCCCATCAGTTCGACCAGTTGCCGGGAAATCGCCAAACCGAGGCCGGTGCCGCCGTACTTGCGGCTGGTCGAACCGTCCTCTTGAACGAACGGCGCGAACAGCGCCCCCTGGCGATCCGCAGAAATGCCGATGCCGGTATCACTCACCTTGAAGGTTAGGGTCGCGTGATCGGCGTCCTCCGCCAGCCGGTTCGCCCGGATGATCACCTCGCCCCGATGGGTGAACTTCAGCGCGTTCCCCACCAGATTGACCAGAACCTGGCGCAAACGGCCTGGATCGCCGCGGAGCAGATAGGGGATTGTTGGATCAATCAGGCAGTTCAGCCCCAGACCCTTTTCGTGCGCCCGAATCGCCAGCATCTCGATCGTGTCCTCCACGGTCGCGCGCAGGTCGAAGTCCAAAGTCTCCAGGTCCAGCTTGCCCGCCTCGATCTTGGAGAAATCCAGGATATCGTTGATGATCGCCAGCAGCGCCTCGCCGCTGGTCCGCACGATCTCGGCGTATTGGCGTTGTTCGGCGTTCAATTCCGAATCCAGCAACAGCCCGGTCATGCCGATGACTCCGTTCATCGGGGTGCGAATCTCGTGGCTCATGTTGGCCAGAAACTCGCTCTTGGCGCGGCTGGCTGCCTCGGCCGCCTCCCTGGCCCGGTTCAAGGCGGCTTCGTTGTGCTTCTGCTCGGTAATATCGGTGGTGAAACCGTGCCAGAGTACGCTGCCGTCCGGTTCGCGCTGGGGCATCGCATTGCCGTAACGCCATTCCACGCTCTCGTCGGCGAAACGCACCCGGTACTCGCACTTCCAGATGTCCAGGGTTCGCGCGGACTCGGCCAGGGACTCGTTCACTCGCTCCCGATCATCGGGGTGTATCAAGGCAAACACCGCGTCGGCATGGTCCCGAATCGCCTCTGGGTCCAGTCGAAAAATCCAGCGGCTGCCCTCGCTGGCGTAAGGGAACCCCATGCGCCCGTCGGGAAATCGCTTAAACTGATACACCACACCGGGAACCTGGGAGGCGATCTTGCCGAGCCGTTGCTCCCGCTCGCGCAATGCCTCCAGCGCCGCGCCGGCGCGGCGTCGCGCCGCGAGCAGCAGGAACCGGGCCGATAGCAGTCCCACGCCCAGTCCGCACAGGAAAAAGGCATAGTCCAATGGCGCGGTCGGAAAACCGGTCATGTCGAATTCCCATCGAAAATGGGGCGGTCCTGATGCCGGAGCGGCATAACCCCGGTTTATACCTCGAGCGGCGCCACCTTGACGCCCAACGCGGATTGCATTCGCCGGCCCTCGGGACCGTACAGTTCCACCGTCCCATCCTCGCGGACGATCCACGCCTCGACCGCGCCTGCTTCCAGATACAGTTGCGTTTTGTTCGCCAATTCATCGGCAGTGTTAGATGGAGAGATCACTTCAACACACAGCTCCGGTGCTTGGGTGTAGGGCGTCTCGTAGCCATGCCGCGCCAGGAACGCCGGCGAGCACCAGACCACATCAGCCACCTTCACCCCCTTGCTGGTCAGGATCGAGCACTCCACCAGCGCCTCGCCACCCAGGGTCCGTTCCAATAAAACCCCGATTCTGAACCGCCAATACGAATGCCGATTGGTGGCCGGACTCATCGCAAACTCCACTTTGCCGTCTTCATTCAACTCCAGCTTGAACGGTAAATCCCGCAGATACGGGCTATCGACCACTTCCCGCCACGTTGCCGCCATTGCCGCCGCGTCCATCATTCACCCTCGTTAACTTTTCATACCACGCTGTCGCCGCGCCTCGAACAGGAAAATCCCCGCCGCCACTGATACGTTCAAACTCGCCATACCGGCCGCCATCGGAATCCGCGCCAGCCGGTCGCAGACCTCGCGGGTCAGCCGGCGCAGTCCCTTCTCCTCCGCGCCCAGCACGATGGCGGTCGGCGGAGCGAAATCGACGTCGTATAGCGCGTCGTCCGCCTCGCCCACCGCGCCGACGATCCACACGCCCTGTTCCCGCAAGCCGCGCAGCGTCCGCGCCAGATTCGTGACTTGCACGAAGGGCACCATTTCCGCCGCCCCGCTGGCCACCTTGCGCACCGTCGCGTTCAAGCTGACGGCGCGGTCGGTGGGGGCGATCACCGCGTGAACTCCCGCCGCCGCCGCGCTGCGCAGGCAGGCGCCCAGATTGTGCGGGTCCTGCACCCCGTCCAGCACCAGCAACAGCGCCGGCCCGTCCGCCGCCAGCAGGGTTGGCAAATCCGCCTCGGCATGGCCGCGCGGACGGATCGCCAGCCGCGCGACGACGCCCTGATGGCGCGCGCCGCCGCTCAGTCGATCCAGTTCCGCCCGGTCGGCCCAGTAAACCGCCACGCCATGCCCGGCCGCTTGGTCGAGCAGGGATTGCATCCGTCCATCGCGTCGCTGGCGCTCCACCCACAGCCCGCGCACCTGCTCCGGCTCGTGGTTCAGCGCCGCCGCCACCGCGTGCAGCCCGCGAATCAGTTCCCCGGCCATGGCGCTTATTCCTTCCGGCGTCGGCCGCGATTCCAGCGGTTGCGCTGGCCATTTTCGCGGCGTTCGTTCTCGACCGGCTCAAAATCGATCTTGCGCTCGTCCAGGTCCACCCGAACCACCCGCACCGTCAGCCGGTCGCCCAGCCGATAGACTTGCCCGGAACGTTCGCCGTGCAGGCGATGGCCCACCGGATCGAACTGGTAGTAATCATTCCGCAGGGAGGTGACATGTACCAGCCCTTCCACGAACACCCCGCGCAATTCCACGAACAGGCCGAAGCCGGTGACCCCAGTGATGATGCCGTCGAAAACCTGCCCGACCTTGTCCAGCATGAACTCGCACTTGAGCCATTCCACCGCGTCGCGCACCGCCTCGTCCGCCCGCCGTTCGGTCATCGAGCAGTGTTCGCCCAATCCGACCAGTTCGGCGTGAGTGTAGAAAAAATCCGCCGGCTTGCCGTCGTTGAGCGCGTGGCGGATGGCGCGATGCACCTGCAAATCGGGATAGCGGCGAATCGGCGAGGTGAAGTGCGCGTAAGCGTCCAAGGCCAAACCGAAATGGCCGACGTTGCCGGAGGTATAGATCGCCTGGGCCAGCGAGCGCAGCATCACGGTCTGGATCAGATGGGCGTCGGGTCGGTCGCGGACTTGGGCCAGCAGACGGGTATAGTCCAGCGGCGAGGGTTTGTCGCCGCCGCCCAGCCCCAGCCCCAGTTCGCCCAGAAAAGCCCGCAGCTTGTTCAGCCGGTCCTCGCTCGGCCCTTCGTGAATCCGGTACAGACCCGGCATTTTCTGGCGTTGCAGGAACCGCGCCGCCGCCACATTCGCCGTGATCATGCACTCCTCGATCAGTCGGTGGGCATCGTTGCGCTCGGTCGGCAGGATACGCTCGATCTTGCGATCCGCCCCGTATTCGATGACCGTCTCCTGGGTGTCGAAATCCATTGCCCCGCGTTGTTCCCGCCCGGCCCTCAACACCTGATACAGTTCGTGCAGTCGGTCCAGATGGGGCGTCAGTGCGGCGTACTCGGCGCGTACCCGGGGATCGCGGTCGGCAACGATGGCCGCCACCGTATCGTAGGTCAGTCGGGCGTGGGAGCGCATCACCGCCTCGGCGAAGCGCGACCGGATGATGCGGCCCTCGGTGTTGAGCGTCATCTCGCAGACCAGGCACAGCCGGTCCACGTCGGGATTCAGCGAGCACAGGCCGTTGGATAGCGCCTCGGGCAGCATCGGGATGGCCCGATCCGGGAAATACACCGAATTGCCGCGTTTGCGCGCTTCCCGGTCCAACGCCGTATCCGGCCGCACGTACCAGGACACGTCGGCGATGGCTACCAGCAACCGCCAGTTGTGACTGCGCCGCTCGCAGTAAACCGCGTCGTCGAAATCGCGGGCGGTGATGCCGTCGATGGTGACCAGCGGCGTTTCGCGCAAATCCCAGCGGCCCTGCTTGGCGGACTCCGGGACGGCCTCGCCGTGCTGGCGAGCTTCCGCCAGGACCGTTTCCGGCCACTCCACCGGAATGCCGTGGCTGGCGATGGCAATGCGCACTTCCATCCCCGGCGCCATGTGTTCGCCGAGCACTTCCTTGACCCGGCCCAGCGGCCGGTTCCGGGAACTGGGCTGCTCGATCAATTCGATGATGACGATCTGGCCGGCTTGCGCCGCGCCGCGCCCGTCGGGTGGCACCATGATGTCCTGATTGATGCGCTTGTTGTCGGGGATGACGAAGCAGGCGCCGCGTTCCTCGCAAAACCGGCCCACCACCGTCTCGGTGTTGCGTTCCAGCACCTCGACCACCGCGCCCTCGCGCCGGCCCCGGTAGTCCACGCCGATCACCCGCGCCACCGCCCGATCGCCGTGCAGCAGCTTGCGCATCTGGCGAGGCGAGAAGAACAGGCTGTCGCCGCCCTCGTCGGGAATTAGGAAACCATGGCCCTCGGGGTGGCCGATCACCCGGCCGGTCACCAGATTCATCTTGGCGACCGGCCCGTAGCCCTCGCGACGGTTACGGATCAGTTGGCCGTCGCGCTCCATCGCCCGCAGGCGGCGGGACAGAGCTTCGAGTTCCCAGTCGCCCTCCAGCCGCCACTCGGCGCGGAGTTCCTCCAGAGTGAGCGGCATACCCCGCTCTTCCAGATATTGAAGGATGAATTCGCGGCTGGGGGCGGCCTGGCCGTATTTCTCCTGTTCCCGGGCCAGAAAAGGGTCAAGCTGGCGCCAGGAACCACGTTTTTTATGGGTCATTTCGGATCATTACAGATGAGGTTGCGGAAAGATGGAAGGGAACCGGTTGACAGCTTGGGGGTCAACCCGTATATTGCGCCTCCGTCGCCGCCGCAGGGTGGTTCGACAGCCGCGAAGCCGAAGTGGCGGAATTGGTAGACGCGCTAGGTTCAGGTCTTAGTTGGGGTAACCCAGTGGAGGTTCAAGTCCTCTCTTCGGCACCAGATTGAAAAAAGCCCGGTCGAAAACCGGGCTTTTTTGCGTTTCAGGGGTTTGTGGCCGACGCTTTTCGGATCTTCGCCGATGTTCCCCGCCCTTCGAGACATTTTATATCACAGTCCCTGCCACGATGAAGGAATCCATGGATGGATGACGACCTCGCCAGCTCGAGGCGTTGCGTCGGGTTAAACGGGCGCCAGCCATGCACGCTGAATCAATGCCGGCTTGCCAACCACTTCGAGGCAGGTGAGTTTCTCAAACTGTCCGGGCTGGGTGGGCCGAAGGTTTGCTGGAGCCAAATTCCGGTGGTCGCCCCGAAAATGGCGACGGTCAGAAAAACCCCGGATGGGTGCTGCTTCACGGCGTTCGCCCGCGAGTGACCTAAAAAAAGCTGGGCCAGAAAGCATGGTGGTTCCGCCAGCGAAAACGCTCCTTGATGGCAGGTTCGCCCGATCCACGTTAAGGCTTCTCTTTCGGCGAGTGATCGGCGGGTGGTGGCGCGACATCTTCCGGCTTCCGGTAATCGCCGATAACGCCTTTTAGCGGGCACAGGGCGACGATGGGGCATTTCTGGCAGCCGGCCACGAGGGCGATGGGGCACAGGGTCATGGAGTTACTCCGTATTGTTGAATTGTTGAGGAAAGCGGCGCACGGCCGGTTGATGATGGGGTCGTAGGGCAGGCGGTTAGTGTTTCACGGTTCCTGGCGTTTTTCACCACTTGCGAGCTATTCCCCGTCGCGAGTCGCAGGGCACGTAGATGTCGGGCAGGAGCTGTCGGTATGCCCGCCCAGCAACCGGTTCGCATCCTGGGCGACCTGATCCAGCACCGCCCGTTTGGGCCAGGCCGACTCACTCAGTATGTGGTGCGAGGCTTGATGATCCGCCTCGGGAATCGCCTCTTCCATCCGCTCCATATTCTTGGTTTCCGCTTGGAGCAACCCGCGCACGTAGTGTCTCGCCGAGGCCTCTACGGTCCGGGTTCGGCGACGGAAGTGACCGCTGCAACGTTCGCAGAAGTCCAGGAACCGCTGACCGATCCCGGCCAGCAACCCCACCCCGGCGTCCGCCACCAATTTTTTTAACGTTTCCGGCTGTACCATTCATGCGCTACCTCATCAAGCCTTGTCTGTTAATCCAGGTTGGATTATCTTTACTTGTTAATAAAAATCAAATACATGAATCTGACAAAGTAGAATTAATTGATTTAATTGAGGGTTCTTCGTCGGTTCTTGTGGAGCCAGCCATGCCGGAAGCCAGACTTGAAGCCAACTAATTGATTATAAATGGTTTTTAACCAATCTCCAGCCAGCTTAACAGGCCGAAACCCGCCCTGCG
>WBUJ01000002.1 GCA_008933795.1 Candidatus Contendibacter sp.
GGTTCATTGGCGTTTGACATGACTACGTACCTCCAAAGGCTCAAAACTCAAGACGGTTTCATCTTTCCTTATGCTTGCGATGGTCGATCACGCGCACCGCCTTACCCTCGGAACGGGGCAGATCGCCGGTGCGTTTGACCACGACGCGGGCGGTGACGCCGATGAAGTCCTTGATGTCCTTCTGCGCCTTGTGCGCGACTCGATCCATGGCTTCCTGTCCCTGGGCGACCAGCGGAGGACTCCCCTCGACATTGACCGTCAGCAGATCGAGATTGCCTTCGCGGGCGATCTCCAGTTGATAGAACGGCGACAGAGTCTCGGTCTGCATCAGGATGGCTTCGACCTGCGATGGAAACACGTTGACGCCGCGAATGATCAGCATGTCGTCGGTGCGACCGGTGACGCGCTTCATGCGCACGTGCGTGCGGCCACAACGGCAGGGGGCGGGATCGAGCACCGACACATCGCGGGTGCGGTAGCGGATGACCGGGAAGGCTTCCTTGGTCAGGGAGGTGATGACGATCTCGCCGGCCTCGCCGTAGGGAATCGGCTGGCCGGTATTCACATCCACTGCCTCGATCAGGAAATGATCCTCGAACACGTGCAGGCCATTTTTGGCCTCGATGCACTCGATGGCGACGCCGGGGCCGATGACTTCCGACAATCCGTAGATATCCACCGCGGCGATGCCCAGGCGCGATTCCAGTTCGTAGCGCATCTCCTCGGTCCACGGTTCGGCGCCGAAAATGCCGACCTTGAGCGGCAGCTTGCGCAGATCCACGTTCATGGTCTCGGCGGCCTCGGCCAGATTGAGCGCGTAGGAAGGGGTACAGGACAAACCGGTCGGCTCGAAGTCCTGAATCAGCATGATTTGTCGCTGGGTCTGGCCGCCGGAGATCGGGGTTACCATCACGCCCAGTTCCTCGGCGCCGTAATGCAGGCCCAGCCCGCCAGTGAACAGACCGTAACCGTAGGCGTTGTGCAGGCGGTCGCCGGGGCGCATCCCGGCGGCGGCCAGGCTACGGGCCATCACCCGGGCCCAGGTACGGATATCGCGCCGAGTGTAACCCACCACGGTCGGCTTGCCGGTGGTGCCGGACGAGGCGTGAATGCGCACCACCTGATCGGTGGGCACGGCGAACATGCCGAAGGGGTAGTTCTCGCGCAGGTTTTCCTTCTTGGTGAAGGGCAACAGGCGCACGTCGGCCACCGACCGAATGTGGCGCGGCTTGACGCCAAGTTCGTCCATGGCGTCGCGGTAATACTTGACGGTCTGATAGCAACGCTCGACGGTGGCGTGCAGCCGGTTGAGTTGCAGCGCCTGCAATTCCTCGCGGGGCAGGGTTTCCTGTTCGATGTCCAGAATCATAAAACCGTTCTCGGTGTTGGGAATGACAGTTAGAGGTTGGAAGCTGGGGGCGGCAGAGTTTCAGTCAGCAAATCATAGCCGAGGTCGCGCAGCCGTTGGTTCAGGGCGCGTGGATCATCGGCCCGATAGCGTACCACGGCGATTCGCAGGCCGGTTTGGTCGGGATGCAGCGGCGACACCACGGTGGCGATGTAGCCGCCGGCATCGTTGATGGCGGCCAGCAATCGACCCAGTTGCCCGGTGGTGTCGGGCAAATGCACCGCGATGCGGGTGGTGTCCTCCATCAGGCAGCCGGTAATGTCGAGAAAGAAATCCAGCAGATCCTCGTGGGTCAAAATGCCAACCAGTTTGCCCCCCTTTTCGACGACGGGCAGGCACCCGATTTTTTCCTGCCGCAGCAGGCGGGCGGCTTCCTCGACCAGGGTATCGGGGGCGCAAGCGACGACTCGGGTTTGCATGATCCTGGCGGCGGTGAGCTTGCCGAGCAAGTAGTTCGCCTCGCCGACCGACAGGGTCGTGATCGGCGAGGGCGAGACTCGCTCGAGGTCGTGGGACGTCACCAACCCCACCAAATGGCCGTCGCGCGCCACGGGTAAATGGCGGATGTGATGATCCCGCATCAGCGCCGCCAACTGGGTCACGCGGGTATCCTCGGCGACCTGCAATACCGCGCGCGTCATGATCCGGTCCACGTACATGATTCACCTCCCTATCAATACCCTAGATAAGCCCGGCGCACGTCGTCGTCGGCCAGCAGTTCCGCCGCCGGGGCGGTCTTGGCGATGCGGCCGGTTTCCAGAATATAGCCGCGCCGGGCGATGGCCAGGGCGGCGTGGGCGTTCTGTTCCACCAGCAGGATGGTCACGCCCCGGCCGCTGAGTTCGACGATCACCCGGAAGATTTCCTCGACCAGCAGCGGCGCCAGCCCCATCGAGGGTTCGTCCAACAGCAACAGGCGCGGCCGACCGAGCAGGGCGCGGCCGATGGCCAGCATTTGCTGTTGGCCGCCAGACAGGGTGCCGGCCAGTTGCTGGCGGCGTTCGGCGAGAATCGGAAACAGGGCATAGACATGCTCCGTTTCCTCTCGCACCCACTGGGGATCGCGCTGTTGGCGGTAGGCGCCCAGCCGCAGGTTGTCCTCGACGCTCAGGGGCGCAAAAACCTGCCGGCCCTCGGGCACCTGGCAAACGCCGGCGGCGACGATGCGATGCGGCGGCCAGCGGGTGATGTCCCGACCCGCGAAACGGACGCAGCCGCCGCTGGCGGGGTGCAAACCGGACAGGGTATGCAGCAGGGTGGTTTTACCCGCGCCGTTGCCGCCCACCAGCGCGACCAGTTCGCCGGAATGGACGGTTAAGTCCACCGCATGAATGGCGCGAACCGGGCCGTAGTCGCTGCTCAGGCCAGCCACCCGCAACAGGGGCTCCTCACGCTCGCCGGCCACGGAATTTCGATGGCCGACCACCGATTCAGACGGCATATTGCACCGCTCCTCCCAGATAGGCGGCGATCACCCGGGGATCGGCCTGAATTTCCGCTGGCGGACCCTCGGCCAGCACGCTGCCGTAATCCAGCACCAGCAGCCGGTCGGAAACGCTCATCACCAGCGGCATGTGATGCTCAACCAGCAACACGGTCACGCCACTGGCGCGGATGCGGGCGATCAGTTCGCGCAAGGCCAGGGTTTCGGTGTCGTTGAGACCGGCGGCGGGTTCGTCGAGCAGCAGGAGACGCGGTTTCGCGGCCAGGGCACGGGCGATTTCGACCCGTTTCATCAGGCCGTAGGGCAGGGCGCCGGCCGATTGCCCGGCCCGGTCGGCTAGATCGCACAGTTCCAATGCCTCGTTGGCCCATTCCCGCAAGCGCCGCTCCTCGCGCCGCACCTGGGGTAGACGCAACGCGGCGGCCAGTAAACCGGTCCGGGCACGCAGGTGACAGCCGACCATGACGTTCTCGACCACGGTCATGTTGAAGAATAGTTGCAGGTTCTGGAAGGTTCGCGCCATCCCCAGGGCGGCGATACGGTGCGGCGGCAGGCCACGCAGCTCGTGCCCATCGAAGCGGATCGAGCCAGAGGAGGGTTTGTAAAATCCGCACAGGTCGTTGAACAGGGTGGTCTTGCCGGCGCCGTTCGGGCCGATGATGGCGTAGATCAAGCCGGCTGGCGTCTGGAAGCTGACCCCGGCCAGGGCCATGACGCCGCCGAAACTCTGTTCCAGTCCTTCGACTGCGAGCAAATTCCTGGTCATTTAGCTACCATGATGTTAAAGCGTTCACTTTTAAACTGACCAAGACTCATCGGCGTGAAATAAGTAAAATAACTGTTGGCGTTATCCTCTCTTTGGCCCAAGAGAATCTCCAAATCAGCGACATTTCCGTTTTTCGGGTATATTATGAAACGTAAACTGGCTCCCACACGACTGTAAACCTGATAAGCGCCCTTCAACAAGTCATCTTGGTTAATCTGGATTCCGCTACTAAAATTATTAAAAATTTCATTACGCTCATCATCGTTAAAGTGATTGCTGATCTTGATATTTTCCATACGCCAACTCCTCTTGGGTTCGATATCGGTAATGACCGGGGTAATGACTGGCTTGATGGAAGATTTCGCCGTCGCCGTCGACCCAGTTTGGTTAGATTTTTTTTCCTGAACTGGAGTCGTTTGAGCTTTAATCCCCGGTTTTGCTATCGCCCGCTCCTCGCTTAAAATTGTTTGTAAATTCCTAGCGAGCCGTAAATTTTCCTCTAAATCATTTTTTTCCTTGGTAATCGCCTCGATCTTGGTACGTATATTTTTGATGTCCGCGCGAATCTCTATGGCTTGTACTCTATACTTTTCTGAATCAGGTAAACTGGAAAGCTTTTGTTCCTGCTCCTCCAATTTCATCTGGACATCGTAAGCTTTCTCCTGTCGCGCCTTGGCGTCAGCCAGTTTATTTTCCAGCTCCGCCACTCGGTTATTTAGCTCCTGCAAATTGGTTTGAGCGTGCCCAAGCTGAATCACACCCGACATGACAAACAAGGTTATCAATAGCCCCGCCAGCAGGATGATATAGGGTTTTTTACCAGCAACATCATTCATGGCCGTATCCATTCTGGATGAATTTAGAAAATAGCTACCTACTCAAGGATTTATCAAGCGCATCGACGGCACTTTTAATCTCTTGAAGTTTTTTCAGCGTTGCATCGCTTTCCTGTTGAGTCGAACCCGCTACTGGCTTGACCTGACTCGAAGTTGTCTTAGCGGTTTGGCGCCGCGTACTCTGTCGCTGTCGTTCCGCCGACCATTCAGCGCGTACTTGCTCGCGCAGACGCAACAGACCATCGTGATTTGGAGCCAGCGCCAGCCCTTTTTCGATTTGCCGCAAACTGTCCTGGTATTTGCCATTCCGCCGATAATCCGACGCCCGAGCCAGATACTGACCAGCATCCGCTTGCCGCCGCGCCGTTTCTTTCTGCTGGCGCGCTCGTTCAAGTTTTTGACGTTCCACGATTTCGGCTTGTTGCCGTGCCTCTTCCTCCCCCTGGCGTGCTTGCTCAACCTTCCGACGTTCCGTCTCCTCTTGCCGTTGCACCTCTCCCTTCTGGCGCTGTTGTTCGACTGCCCGGGCCTGCACCTGTTGGCGTAACGCTAACAAACCTGGATGATCGGGTGCCGCCAACAAACCTTGCTGAATACGAATCAGACTGATTTCCAATAGACCTTCCTGGAAGTTGGTCTGCGCTTGCGCGAGAAATTGCTCGGCTTGTAGTCGAGATTGTTGTTGCTCCTCCTCTCGGACTTTCCGGGCGCTCGCTTCGACAAGTTGACGCTCGATTTCCTGGCGTAACCGTAATAACTCTGCATTTTCCGGGGCTACCGTTAAACCCATTTTTATTTGATCCAAGCTTTCCAGAAAGGCTCCTCCATCAAGTTGCTGTTGGGCCTTTTTTGCAAATTCTTTTGCGATAGTTTCCAGGCCAGCCCGTGCATTAGAATTACCTGGATCAAGGGTTAGAATACGTTTATAAGTCGCCTCCGCGTTTTCTTGACCAGACTCTTCTACTAAAAGCCCTGCTTTCAGTTGCATCTCCGCCTGCTTTAGCAATGTTTCTACTGCCTGTTCGCCTTTTTTTCTTGGTTCAGAAACATCAGCCCGCTCCATCGGGTTCCATAATCCGAAGAGATAAAACGTCGCGACAGATATAGCTATAAAACCGGCTATCAAAATAGAAACAGGCCATCGCAATCTTTTCCCAAGGAGACTCTGAATTTTTCCGGTTGTGAATTCCATCACACTGATGTGGCTGACATCTTTATTTAACCCAGACTGGGTTCTTATATCGTCACCTATCACCGAGTCGAGCGATGTCAAAAACTCATTGATATTTTTATAGCGATCCGTGCTTTTCTTCGTGAGCAATTTGTTCAAAACAGGTTGTAAATAAGCGTACTGCTTCGGTAACTCCGGAATCGGGTCATGCAAGTGTTTCAGTGTAATGGCAATAGGATTCCCCGCTTCGTAAAGCCGGCGCCCAACGAGCATCTCGTAAAAAACAACGCCAAGGCTGTACAAGTCGGACCGTATCGTGGTGCTTTCGCCCATGGCCTGTTCCGGGCTCATGTAGCCCGGACTGCCAACCGCTAGTCCAGACAGGGTATGAATGGTTTTCGATTCGATGATCCGTGCGACCCCAAAGTCGGTCAACACAGGAGTGCCGTCCTGTCGAAACATGATATTGGAAGGCTTGACATCCCGGTGAATGATGCCTCTCTCATGCGCGTACCCTAGCGCCTTTGCGATTGCCCTCGCAATCTGGATGGCGGAATCAAAGGATAAACCACCCTGCTTGATTCGGTCGCTGAGCGTGCCGCCGGGGAGATATTCGACGGACAGAAAAAGCTGATTATTTTCGGAAATCCCAACGTCGTGAATCGTGATGATATTCGGATGCAACAACCGGGCAAGAATAAGGCCTTCCTTTTTGAAGCGTTGCTTGAACTCATCGTCCTCCTCGGGGCTATGCGCCAGAATTTTTATCGCTACCTGACGTCCGAGGGATTGTTGCATGGCGCGATAGACGGTGGCCATTCCACCGCGTCCGATCTGGCACTCTATTTGATAGCCAGCGATTTGCACAGATCCCCACTGGCGCGGGTTTTCGTTCCCTTGGCCCGCTTCAGGGAATGAGTCCAAGTGTGAGCCTTTGAAACTCAAAGTCTGGCTCCTCGTCCCCATCCCTCCCACGCCCAAGCAAGTGGGATTGTGGACTGATTGATGAACGAAAGGGTGGTCATTTCCCGCCGCCGCCGCCCTCGTCGCTTTTGGGGGTTTGGGAGACGGTGTGGGTTTGCCCGGCGACGGTCAGGGTTCCGGTTCGTCGGGCCCCGGAGGCATTGACCGCCACCGTGTAGGTCACCGTGCCGGGGCCGGACCCGCTGGCCCCGGTGGTGATGGTGATCCACTCGTCATGGCTTTGGGCGGTCCAGGCGCAGCCGGCCGGGGTGGACACGGCCACCGTGCCCGCGCCGCCGAGGTAATCGAACGCTTGGCTGGTCGGGGTGATGGCTTGATTACACTCGCCGCCGCCGCCACCCGCCGGGGCGATTTGGGTGAGGGCGAAACCCTGGGTGGCGGGTCGCCAAGCCAGTTGCGCGGTGTAGGGCTGGCCGGCGGCGAGGAGGTTCTGGATGGCAATGGTGTTGCCGGAGCGGGCGAGGGTGGCCTGATCCAGGTTGACGGCTGCTGGATCGGCCAGGAACGAACTGGCGAAGCGGGCCACGGCGAAGGCGGCGCTGGCGTCGCGCGCTCCGCCCGCGTTGTCGTAGGCCCGCACCGCGAGGGTGTGCGACCCGGCCGCCAAGTTGGAGTAGTTGTAGGCCATGGCGAAGCCGGAGTCTGCTGATCCGGGGTAACTGGGGTAGGCGGCGCCCACGTCGGCGCGCTTGCCGCCCAGCGGGATGTTGCCGAGGAGCTGGCTGTCCAGGTACAGCTCGATTTTCTGCATCCCCGCCGGGGCCACGGCCCAGCCGCGCACGTTGGAAATACCGGAGTAGACGCTACCCGGCGCCGGTTCCTCCAGGGCCAGCACGATGCTTTCCACGGGCGACAACCGGGGCGTGATGGTTGCGCCGGGGTCGGCGATTGACCCTTGGCCGGAAGTTGTCCCGGTCAGGTCGGTGGGTTCCCCCGGGCCGGCGGCGACGGCGGGAGCGCCGCCCGCCGGGGCGATCTGGGTGAGGGCGAAGCCTTGCGTGGCGGGCCGCCAAGTCAGTTGCGCGGTGTAGGGTTGACCGGCGGCCAGGAGGTTCTGGATGGCGATGGTGTTGCCGGAGCGGGCAAGGGTGGCCTGATCCAGGTTGACGGCTGCTGGATCGGCCAGGAACGAACTGGCGAAGCGGGCCACGGCGAAGGCGGCGCTGGCGTCGCGCGCTCCGCCCGCGTTGTCGTAGGCCCGCACCGCGAGGGTGTGCGACCCGGCCGCCAAGTTGGAGTAGTTGTAGGCCATGGCGAAGCCGGAGTCTGCCGATCCGGGGTAACTGGGATAGGCGGCGCCGACATCCGCCCGCCGCCCGCCGAGCGGGATGTTGCCTTGGAGGGCGCCGTCCACGTACAGCTCGATTTTGGTCAAGCCCTGCGGGGCTACCGCCCAGCCGCGCACGTTGGACACGCCCGAGTAGACGCTGCCCGGCGCTGGTTCTTCTAAAGCCAGCACGATTTGGCTAGATCCCCATTCGCAAAGATAGCCAGTAACAGAAGTGCCACCAGGAGGTGCAATTCCTTCTAACGCTGCGTCGTCCCACGATCCAGGTGGATGTTGCCAGATTCTTAGATAACCCTGAATGCCTGTGTAATCATCTGGCTGCCCTGGTGCCCAGTTTGAATAATTCCACGCCTCTCCGGTGATCCAAGTCCAAACACCCTCTTGAGCCGCATCTGTACCTCCCAACCATATGCTTAATCCATTCGTTAAATTAGCTTCAATCCAATCGTTTTCCTGTTGATTGGTAATCGTCGCTAGATATGCACCTAGGTTAGCGCAGGCGTTTTTTGCCGCACTCCAATTTAGAGGAGCTATATCGAAACGCTGGTAACTGTGGCCGTTATTTGGATTGTTTAGCTTGGTGGAATCAGCTTGGATTGTGCTAGTGAAGATCAGCATCAATACTGTGGCCAAAAGTTGCATTTTTCGTATCATGTTTTGTACTCAGGTATAATTAAACTTCTTCTCAGAAGGGTTTTTGGCGAACCGTGGCCCACAACCGCCGCGCGCCCTGACTCAAACCCACGAACAACCCCTGCGGCAGAAAAATCATCACGGCCATCAACAGGATGCCGTGAACCAGCCTTTCGTAATCCTTGAACACCACCAGTTCCTGATGCAGCAGGGTCAGGGCGATGGCGCCACAGGCCGCGCCGAAGGTCGAGGCCATGCCGCCCAGCACCACGACCCAGTTCCAACCGCAAGGCGCGACCCACCTGGGAATCCATCAAGTTGAGCGACAGCCAAACGGCCAAAACTTGGCAGCCACGATCACGCGCCATAATGCTAAGGATAAGATGAACACAGTAGGGAGAGGATGGTAGGTCATAGGATACTCTTTCAAAAATCATGGGCTATTTTGATTTTAATACAACATTCTCCTCTTCGAGTCCGAAATTTCGGACTTTCGCCACCACGAGCGGATACCATGACCAAACTGCCGATTGGCATTCAGACCTTCCGCAAGCTCCGGGAAGGCGGCTATTGCTACGCCGACAAGACGCCGTTGATCGAGCGGCTGGCGCGGGAAGGGCAAATGTATTTTCTCGCCCGCCCGCGCCGCTTCGGCAAGAGCCTGCTGGTCACCACCCTGGCGGATGCTTTTGCCGGACACCGGGAACTGTTCGCCGGGCTGTACCTGGAAACCCACTGGGATTGGGAGCGGCGCCACCCCGTGCTGCGTCTGGACTTCGGCGAGGGCATCCTGAGCACAACCGCCCTGCTCGACGCCACCGTGGCCCTGCAACTGACCGAATGCGCCAAGCTTACGGCGTGACCCTGACCCAGGAGCCCATTCACCTGCGCCTGCACAAACTCATCCATGCCCTGCACGCCCGCACCGGCGAACGGGTGGTGGTGCTGGTAGACAAATACGACAAACCGATTCTGGATCATCTGGAACGACCCAACGTGGCGCTGGCGCTGCGCGAGGGGCTGCGAAACTGTACTCGGTGTTGAAAAGCCAGGACGCCCATCTGCACTTTGTATTGCTCACCGGCGTCTGTAAGTTTTCCAAGGTATCGCTGTTCTCGGGGTTGAACAACCTGGAAGATATCACCCTGGATTCGAGGTACGCCACGGTTATACCCAGAGCGAACTGGAAAGCGCCTTCGCCGATCATCTGGTTGGCGTGGACCTAGCCGAGGTGAAGCAATGGTACAACGGCTACAACTTTCTCGGCGAACCCGTCTACAACCCCTTCGATATGCTGCTCTATCTACGCAACCGCGAATTGCTACTTTGCCGCCCTGGGCTTGGCGGTCACTTCAGAGGATGCGACCAATCGCGGATGTATCAACCTGTCCATCCGCTTCGCGGGACGGGTCTATCTGTTGGAATTTAAGGTGGTGGAATCGGGTGAAGCTGGCCGGGCACTGGTGCAACTGCAGGCGCGCGGCTACGCGGAGAAATTCGCCGGAATGCCTGTGACGCTGATCGGGATGGAGTTCAGCCGCGGGCAACGTCATCTTGTCGGCTTTGAATGGGCGCGTGGTTGAGAGGCGATCCCAGCCCCTTTCCTTCTTGGGAGAAGTTGTCATTTCCCGCTGCTGCCCCCTCGTCGCTTTTAGGAGTTTAAGCGAGAAAATGCCACGATATCTTCCATTAAGTATTTGTTTTAAACAGATTTATTTTTCGTATAAGCTCTTAGTAACCTGACGGCCGGGCATGCTTCCGAACACGAAGGTTTGCAGGTTGAGGGTTCCATCCGCTTCGGTCGGCAGGTCGGTCAGATCGAATTGGCCGAGGGGTAGACTGTCGGTACCGCCCTCGCAACGCAGCGAACCCGGCCCGCAACTGAACATGCACCGGCCGCTGACCAGCGCCAGCCCACACGCCGGCTGGCCGTTGGCGTCCACCAGGGTACCGGTCAGCCGGTAACGGCCCGAACTGACTTCACTGATGCTGGAGTTGATCGCTTGGGAACTGGCGCGGGTGGCGGCGCCGCCGACCACTTGGGCGCTACCGTCCGACCGAACCACCTGGCGGCCGGGCATGCTTCCGAACATGAAGGTTTGCAGGGTGAGGGCGCCATCCGTTTCGGTGGGCAGGTCGGTCAGATCGAATTGGCCGAGGGGCAAACTGTCGGTGCCGCCCTCGCAGCGCAGCGAACCCGGCCCACAACTGAACACGCACCGGCCGCTGACCAGCGCCAGCCCACACGCCGGCTGGCCGTTGGCATCCACCAGAGTACCGAGCAACCGGTAGCGGCTGGGACTCACTTGGCTGATGGTGATATTGGTTGCTCGAGAACTACGGGCTGGCGTGGTTTGCAGCAGGTTCAAAGTGCCACTGCCGCCGGATCCAAGTACTTGGACCGGAGCAGTGCGGTCGGTAGTGGTGCCGTCGCCCAATTGGCCCTCTCTATTCCGCCCCCAACTCCAGACCGTGCCGTCACCCTTCAACGCCACGTTGTGGCCGCTTAATCGGGCGACGGCGTTATGAAACTCGCCACCCGCCGTAGTGGCGACGGCGTCGGTCAGGCCGCTTACCTGGACCGGAGTGGTATTATTATTGGGATAATTGATAAGCCCCCAAGCCCAGATAGTGCCATCGCTCTTCAACGCAATGCTATGGTCCGCGCCCGCCGCGATCGCGTTGACGCCGTTCAGCCCGACGACTTGGACCGGAGTAGTGTGGTCGGTAGTGGTGCCGTCGCCCAACTGGCCCTCTTTATTCCGTCCCCAAGTCCAGACCGTGCCGTCACTCTTCAGCGCCACAGTGTGGAACGCGCCCGCCGCAGTGGCGACGGCATCGGTCAGACCGCGCACCTGAACTGGAGTAGTGCGGTCATGGTTAGTGGTGCCGTCGCCTAACTGGCCTTCGCTGTTGTACCCCCAAGTCCAAACTGTGCCGTCACCCTTCAGCGCCACGTTGTGGAAAAAGCCAACCGTACCAATCACAGTGTTCCCATTAACTATGGAGACTAATGTTCCACCCGCCGCGATCGCGTTGATGCCGCTCAGCCCGACGACCTGAGCTGGAGTGGTGCGGTCGGTAGTGGTGCCGTCGCCTAACCAGCCTGATTTGCCGTACCCCCACGCCCAGACCGTACCGTCACCCTTCAGCGCCACGGTACGCCACACGCCCGCCGCGATCGCGTTGACGCCGTTCAGCCCGACGACCTGGACCGGAGTAGTGCGGTCGGCAGTGGTGCCGTCACCCAACTGGCCCTCTCTATTCCGCCCCCAACTCCAGACCGTGCCGTCACCCTTCAACGCCACTGTCTGGCTATTTCCCGTGATGGCAACGATATTGTTCAGTCCCTTCACTGGGATCGGGGTGAGATGAGGATTAGTGGTGCCGTCGCCCAACTGGCCCCATTGGTTGTCTCCCCAGGCCCAGACGGTGCCATCGCTCTTCAGCGCAACAGTATGCGAACGACCGCCTGCGATAGCCGCCCCTCCATAACTCCCCGGGGGATTCACCGCACCTGCCGATAAGCTGAACAGGGTGAGCACGACCCACAGTAGGGATGAGATAAGCGAAGCTGGGGAGGGAGAGTGGGACATGGATATATCTTTTTGGTAACGAGCTATTTTCGGTTTGCAACACACGCCTTGGGTTGAAAGTGGGCGTCGTTGAGAATCACCACGCTTTCGCCGGACTGCGCCAGGACAAACAAACCTTGTCGGTAGGCATACGTTGCGACGTGATCGGGGATCACCATGCCCGTGACCGCGCCAAGAACCCGCTTATCCGCATAACTGGGCAATAGTTCCTTGAGTTTGCCCAAGCGCACGAGGTGCTCGTTTACATCGTCCACGCTTAACGTGCTTTTGCATTCAATGGCCACGACATCCTCATCGTTTACGACCAGCAAATCCACTTCAATAGCGACTCCCTGCCGGTTGGCGACGACTTGGCGATGGACTTCGTGAACGGCAATTCCCCGTTCCTGAAAAAGCCGTACCGCCGCCGGACGCACCATCTCTTCCACAAAATCCCCCAACTTGTTACCCAATCGCCCGATACTTATAGTCATTTCCTTGATTTTGCGGTCGGTTTCCTGGAACTTGCGGTCGGTTTCCTGGAACTGAAGATTCGTCTCCTGAAACAATCGCCAAATATCGTCGAAGGTAGGTTGTATGGTAGCCATCGTGTAGTCCTTCAAAACGTGAAATGGAATTCAACCGCGCGCAATACAATCTCAGCGGTTTTGAGCGGGTCTGGGTCCGAGGAGTTTCAAAACTCTTGGCGAACCGTGGCCCATAGCCGCCGCGCGCCCTGACTCAGACCCACGAACAACCCCTGCGGCAGAAAAATCATCACGGCCATCAACAGGATGCCGTGAACCAGCATTTCGTAATCCTCGAACACCACCAGACCCTGATGCAGCAGGGTCAGGGCGATGGCGCCACAGGCCGCGCCGAAGGTCGAGGCCATACCACCCAAAACCACCATGGTGACCAATTCCACCGAAACAATCAGATTAAAGGAATCGGGGCTGACGAAGGCCTGCTGGTGAGCGAACAGACCGCCGGCGAAAGCGGCGAACAGCGCGGAGACCACGAACACCTGGGTCTTGGCGCGGACGATGTCGATGCCCATCATCTGGGCGGCGAACTCGGAGCCATGCACCGCCCGCAAGGCGCGGCCAAACTGGGAATCAACGAGGTTGAGCGACAGCCAGACAGCCAGCAGCATGGCAGCCATGATCACGCCGTACCACTGAAAGTCGCCCTCGACCGACCAGCCAAGCAAGTTCAGCGGAGGGATGCCCGCCAAGCCGTCCGGCCCCCCGGTCCATTGCGTCGCCTGCACCAGGATAACGTGAATGATGATGCCGAAGCCAAGGGTCGCCATCGCCAAGTAATGGCCGCGCAGGCGCAAGATGGGCCGGGCCAGCAACCAGGCGATGACGCCCGCGACCAGCAGGCCAGCGGCCAGTGCCAGCAACGAGGGCCAGCCGAAGCGGGTCGTCAGGATGGCGGACGCATAGGCGCCCATACCGAAGAAGGCGGCGTGGCCCAGGGAAATCTGGCCCGCATAGCCCATCAGCAGGTTGAGGCCGACCGCCAGGATGACGTGCAAGCCAGCGGATGCGCCGACCACGATGACGAAATAGTTGGTCGGAAACAGGACGGGCAGCAGCGCAACCAGGGCCGCGAACAGATAGAAACCGGCCAATCGCATGATTCAGACCCGCTCCACGAGCTGATGGCCAAACAATCCAGTCGGCTTGAAGAACAACACCATCAGCACGAACAGGAAAGCGATGGCATCCTTGTAACCGGACGAGATCAGCCCCGCGCCCAGCGCTTCCAGCACCCCCAACAACAGACCGCCGGCGACCGCGCCCATCGGGTTGCCGATGCCACCGATGATAGCGGCGGAAAAACCCTTGAGGCCAAGCATGACGCCAGCTTCGTAGGAACTGAAGGTAATGGGAGCGATCAGGATGCCGGCGATCGCCCCCAGCCCAGCGGACAGGCCGTAGGCTAGCCGCAGCATGACCCGGACGTTGATGCCGACCAGTTGCGCGGCGGCGCGGTTGAACGAGCAGGCCAGCAGCGCCTTACCCAGCAGGGTGCGGTCGAGAAAGGCGCGGACCAACCCCACCAGCAGCATCGTCACGCCGAGCACCCACAGGCTTTGCGGCAGCACGGTGGCCCCGCCGAGGTGGATGGGCGCATCGCCGGAGAAGGAGGGGAGGGAGTGGAAGTCCTTGCCCCACAGCAGGAGCGCGACGCCGCGCAGGAAGATAGCGGCACCGATGGTGATGATGATGGTGGTCACCACCGACGCGCCCTGGGCCGGCTCGATGGCGAATCGCTCCAGCAGCAGGCCGACCAGGATCGCGGCCAGCGTGGCGGCGATGGCGGCCACGGGCAACGGCAGACCGACGCCCAGCAGGGCGATAGCCGTCATGGCGCCCAGCATCACGAACTCGCCTTGGGCGAAGTTCACCACGTCGGAGGCGTTGTAGATCAGGGCAAAACCCAGACCCACCAAGGCGTACAGGGAACCGACGGTGACGCCGGTGACCAAGAACTGGAAGAACTGTTCGAGCATGGGCGATGATGTGACTAGTGGCTAGTGGTTAGTGATGGGTGGCGAGTGCCGTCCACTGATCACTGTCTACTGATCACTAGCTCCTACTCAACGATTTTCCAGGAACCGTTACGGATTTCCACCAGCTTGAAGGCGTCCAGATTCAGGCCCATGTGGTCCTGGGGGGTCATGTTGAACACGCCGGCGGTGCCGATGAAGCCCTGGGTTTTCTCAATCTCGTCGCGCACCTTGGCCTTGTCGGCGCCGCCGGCCCGCTGAAGGGCCGCCACGGCGATCATCAGGCCATCGTAGGCGTGGCCGCCAAACGTGGACACCGGACCGTATTTGGCTTCGTACTTGTTCTTGTAGGCCAGCAGCACCGGTTTCTGGGGATCGGCGTCGGGCAGTTGCTCGGCGACCACCAGGGCCGCCGCCGGCAGGCGCGCGCCTTCCGCCGCGTCGCCGGCCAGATCGATGAAGGTTTTTGAGGCCACGCCGTGGGACTGGTAGAGCGGCAGGGCGATGCCGAGTTGCTTGATGTTCTTGGTGACAATGGCTGGGGCCTGACCCAGGCCAAAGTTGATGATCGCTTGCGCGCCCGCAGCCCGGATCTTGGTCAACTGGGCGGTCATATCGGTGTCCTTGTTGCCGTAGGACTCGTCAGCGACGATGGTGATGCCGTATTGGGGCGCCAGCTTGAGAAGCTGCTCGCGGCCGGACTTGTCGAAGCCGCCGTCGCCTGTGATCAGCGCCACCTGGGTCAGGCCGCGCTTGCGCAGGTCCCCGTAGATTTTGGCGGCGGCCATGCGGTCGGTGTGGGGAGTCTTGAACACCCATTTCTTGACCGGCTCGATAATTTCCACCGCACCCGCCAGCGAGATGAACGGGACGCCTTCCTTTTCCACGTCCGGGATGACCGCCAGGGTGTCGCCGGTGGTGGTGCCGCCGATGATCAAATCCACATTGTCATTTTTAATCAGACGTTTGGCAAAGTTGACTGCATCCTTGGCGTTACCGCCGGTGTCGTAGTGAACCAATTCGAGTTTTCGGCCTTTCACGCCGCCCTTGGCGTTGATGTCCTCGACGACCATCTGCAGGGTTTTGAGTTCGGGATCGCCCAGGAACGAGGCCGGGCCGGTCACGGTTAAAAAAGAACCGATCTTGATGGGTTCGGCGGCGCCGGCCGGGTTGACGCTGGCGCACAGCAGCATTGTCGCCAGGGTGATTTTCCACAAATTTTTCATGCCGATCTTCTCCCTTGGGGTGATGTTTTATGTTGCGTAGGGACGAACGCGGGGCTTGCTCCCGCGCGTTCATTCGCGTTCATTATGGATGATCAAGCCGCTGACCGACGGGAAACCGTCTTGGCGTGACCGGCTTCCCGGCCGGCGTCGAAAGCCTGGGCGTTGATATCCGCCAGCTTGGGTTTGTAGGCGCGGAAGCCCTCCACGATGGAAGCCTTGAGCACCTCGGCGGGGAAGGGCAGATGGTCGCTGATCGCTCCCAGCATGATGGTGTTCACCAGTTTGGGATTGCCCAGTTCCTCGGCGATGGCGCCGGCGTCGAAGGCATGGACTTCGATCCCCGCCGCCGCCAGTTCGCCGATGGGGTCAGGGGGGTAATCGTACAGGCCGACCGACACCACCGGCGGAGCGATGCGCAGGGTGTTGACCATGGCTACGCCGGTCGCCCGTAAATGTGGCAGCCAGCGCAAGGCTTCGGCGGCCTCGAAACCGATCAGCAGATCCGCCTCGCCAGGATCGATCTGCGGCGAGTAGACCTTGGGGCCGAAACGGACGTGCGAGGAGACCACGCCGCCGCGCTGGGCCATGCCGGCGACCTCGGTTTTCTTGACATCGTAGCCCTGGGTCATGGCGGTGCGGGCCAGCATTTCGGCGGCGGTCATCACGCCCTGACCACCGATGCCGACGACGAGAATGTTGGTGATGCCTTCAACCATGGGGCTGAATCCGAATGACGCGGTTTTGCGGTTGCGGCTGGACGATGGCCTCGGGGGCGCAGGTCTCGACGCACATGTGGCAGCCGGTGCAGGCGTTGGCGTCGATACGAGCGAACACCAGTTCCTTGCTCTTGCCGCTCTTGGCGGTCACGGTTTCGCGGCGAGCGACGAAAATCGCCGGGCAGCCGAGGTCGATGCAGTTACCGCAGCCGGTGCATTTATCGTCGATGACCGCGTAGGAGCGGAATCGCTCGAAGCGGTCGGTGAGTGAGCAGGGGCGGTTGGTGATGATGACCGAGGGTTCTTCCATCTTGGTCTCTTCCCGCACCAGTTTGACCATGGTCGGCAGTTCGTAGGGATCGACCATGCGGATGCGTTCGGGGCGAACGCCCAGCGCCTCGACCAGCTTAGCGAAATCCACGCGCGGGGCGGGGAGACCATGCAGATCCTCGCCGGTGCCGGGGTTCTCCTGACCACCGGTCATGCCGACCGAGCGGTTGTCCAGCAGCAGCACGGTGACGTTGCCCCGGTTGTAGATCATGTTCAACAGACCCTGCATCCCCATGTGCAGGAAGGTGGAGTCGCCGATGACCGCGACGATACTTTTCTTCTCGTCAGACTCACCGCGCCCTTTGTCCATGCCGTGGGCCATGCTCAGCGAGGCGCCCATGCAGGTGCAGGTGTCCAGGGCGTTCCACGGATGGCCGGCGCCGAGGGTGTAGCAGCCGATGTCGCCGATGATGTTGAGGTTGCGGATGTGGGAGAGGGCGAAGTAGGGGCCGAGATGCGGGCAGGAGGCGCACATGGTCGGCGGGCGCGGGAAAACGCTGGCCTGGGAGCGTTTCGGGACCTCGTAGGGTTCGCCCAGCAGGGGCTTGATGGCCGGACGGAGTACGTTGGGCGCCAATTCGCCGAAGCGCGGCAGAATGTCCTTGCCGCGCACGTCCAACCCGGCGGCGCGAATTTCAGTTTCCAGCAGCGGTTCGGTTTCCTCGACCACCACCAGCGTATCTACCTGACCGGCGAAGGCGCGGATTTGGTCCAGCGGCGGCGGACAACTGAAGCCGAGCTTGAGCACGGGCGCGTTCGGGAAGGTCTCGCGGACGTGCATGAACGCGGGGCCGGAGGTGACGAAACCGATGCGGTGGTCGCTGCCGGCGAACGCGACGTTGAGGTCGATGGTTTCGCTCAGCTCGCGGAATTTGCGGTCGCGCTCGTGCATCAGTGGCAGACGCGGCTTGGCGTTGGCGGGAGTCATTACCCAACGCTGGGGATTTTTCTGAAAGCCGGCGGCAGGGTGCTCGATCCGCTCGCCTTCGACCGTGACCATGGCTTTGACATGGCAGACGCGGGTCGTCATGCGGACGATGACCGGGACTTCGTATTCCTCGGAGAGGTCAAAGGCCCGCTTGACCATTTCGTAGGCTTCCTGGGAATCCGCCGGCTCCAGGATCGGCAGGTGGCCGAATCGGCCCCAGTAGCGGGAATCCTGCTCGTTCTGCGAGGAGGACAGCCCCACGTCGTCGGCCACCACGATCACCAGCCCGCCGACCACTCCGGCCAGCGACTGGGTCATGAACGCATCGGAAGCGACGTTCATGCCGACGTGCTTCATGGCCGCCAAGGAACGCGATCCCGCCAGCGAAGCGCCGATGGCCACTTCCACCGCCACCTTTTCGTTGACCGACCATTCGGAGTAGATGTCGGGATAAAGCGCGATGTTTTCCAGGATTTCGGTGGCGGGGGTGCCAGGATAGGCGGCAGCGACCCGGACGCCGGCTTCCCAGGCGGCGCGGGCGACCGCTTCGTTGCCGGAGAGGAGATGACGGCTTTCAGCCTTGGCTTGAACCACGGCATTCATGGATGGTGCGGACCTCGTTGGTGCTGATCAGCGGTTGGCGGGGTGGCTGAGGCTGGACCCGCCGCCGGATGGGTGGGCGGTAAAGTGTAGCGGAATGTGGGTTATTCGATGATTTTCCAGGCGCCATTGCGGATTTCCACCAGCTTGAAGGCATCCGAACCCAGGCCCATGTGATCCTGGGCGCTCAGGTTGAATATGCCGGCGGTGCCGATAAAGCCCTGGGTTTTCTCGATCTCGTCGCGCACCTTGGCCTTGTCCGGGCCACCGGCCCGTTCGAGCGCGGCCCTGGCGATCATCAGGCTGTCGTAACCGTGACCGCCGAAGGTGGATACCGGGCCGTGCTTGGCTTCGTACTGTTTTTTGTAAGCGAGCAGCACCGGTTTATGAGGGTCGCTGTCCGGCAGTTGCTCGGCGACGACCA
Source organism: Candidatus Contendibacter sp. (assembly GCA_008933795.1). Lineage (GTDB taxonomy): Bacteria > Pseudomonadota > Gammaproteobacteria > Competibacterales > Competibacteraceae > Contendibacter. The sequence continues at coordinate 18,851 of WBUJ01000002.1, forward strand.
GCGCCGCTGCCGGCAGACGGGCGCCTTCCGCCGCTTCGCCAGCCAACTCGATGAAGGTCCTGGAGGCGACGCCGTGTGAGTGGTAGAGGGGGAGGGTGATGCCCAGTTGCTTGATGTTTTTGGTGACAATGGCCGGGGCCTGACCGAAGCCGAAGTTGAAGATCGCTTGCGCGTTGGTGCCGCGTATCTTGGTCAACTGGGCAGTCATGTCGGTGTCCTTGTTGCCATAGGACTCGTCGGCGACCAGGGTAATGCCGTGTTGAGGAGCCAGCTTGAGGACCTGTTCGCGACCGGATTTGTCAAAACCGCCATCGCCGGTGATCAGGGCGACTTTGGTCAAGCTGCGCTTGCGCAGGTCTTCCAGAACCCTGGCGACGGCCATGCGGTCGGTGGGCGCGACTTTGAAGACCCATTTTTTCGTCGGTTCGGTGATTTCGACGGCGGCAGCCAGTGAAATGAACGGGATGCCTTCCTTTTCCACGTCGGGGATGACGGCCAAGGTGTCGCCGGAGCTGGTGCCGCCGATGAGCAGGTCTACATTATCCTTTTTAATCAGGCGTTTGACGAAGCTGACCGCGTCCTTGGCGTTACCACCGGTGTCGTAGTGGATCAGTTCAAGCTTGCGGCCATTGACGCCACCCTTGGCGTTCAGGTCCTCGACAACCATTTGCAGGGTTTTCAGTTCGGGGTCGCCCAGAAATGAGGCGGGACCGGTCACGATCAAAAAAGAGCCAATTTTGATGGGATCGGCGGCCTGGGCAATGCCGATGCCTGTCAGCAGCAGCGTTGTCGCCAGCAAGCTCTTCCAGAATCTGGTCTTCATTGTTGGTTGTTCCAGTCGCGGGGAAAGTTGCGAAATGTTAGCAGCTATCCCCGCTGGCAAACAGAAGAGGCCATCACGGTGAATCCGGCGCCTGGGTTTGAACCGGGTTGGAGGGGAGAGGAGGCCAAGCTTCCAACTGGCGTTGCAAGTGTTGCCGATCCGCCAACGCCGCTTTCAATTCGCCGCGCAGGGCTTCCGCATCGCGGATGGCATCGAGATAGCGCGTTTCCGCGAGTTGAAGCAGCGAGCGTAACTGCTCGATTTCATTAACTAAAGTGCGCTGGCGTTCCTCGGCTACAGCCAGGGTGGCCCGCAGTTCGGTAGTTTCACGGTGCTGGATTTCCCGTTGCTCCCGCCAGGCGATTTCCTGATTTTTCCAGTCCTGGCGCTCGGTTGCGAAGGTCTGACGTTCCGCTGTCTGTTCGGCGCGCAGTTGATCGAGCATGGCCAGCCATCGCGCCTCGCTGGCTTCGCCACGCTGGCGTTCGGTTTCAAACCGCTGCCTGGCTTCAGCCAGTTGTTGATCCATGTCTGTCCGGGTTTGGTGTAGCGTAGCTTCAATCTGGGCAATACGGGCGGTGGTTTCGGCGCGGATTTGGGCGACGGTGTCCGTGGCGGCTTGAACGCGCTGTTCGGCGGCCTGAATAGCGGATTCGGCGGCGGCGCGGCGTTCCTGTTCTACCAACAGCCGGTCGGTAAGTTCGCGGTTGACCGTTTGGGCGGCTTCGAGGCGACGGCGTTGATCGTCGGCTTCGTTCCGCAACTGCTGCTGTTCGGCGATGGCGGCGTCGCGAGCCTGTTCGGCGGCAGCAATGGCTTGTGCGCCGATCACGCGCTGTTCCTCGAAGGCCGCTTCAGCGTGCTGTACGGCGAGTTTCCAGAAGGCGTCCAGTGCGGCGGCGACGGCTTCGGGAATGGCCGGTGGCAGGATGACTTTAGGCGCTTCGGCGAGTTGTTGTTGCCAGCTTTTCAGATGCTCGCTGATGGTGGTGTTGCTGCCGGTACCGAGCAGTTCGCGCACGCGCTGGATGGTGGGATTGAGGCCGCGCCCAAGCAGGGTTTCAGCGGCATCCTGGACTTCTTCGTAACGAATTCCGGAACGAGCCATGGGATCGGTGAAGCTCCGTGATTATGGGTGATGAAGCGATGATAACAGATAAAATGATTACATAATACGTATATTACATGGATTTACCGAGGTAAAATTCAAGATTATTCTCATAATCATGAATAATGGAATCGCCCTCTAAACTGCTCCTGGCCAGGTTTTCCATCATCGTTTGATGACGCGCTCGCACTGTTTGATCACGATCCGTTCGATGCGCTGCAACGCCGGATAGGCGCCAAATCGCTCTTCAAAGGTTGTTCGCGCCGAAACCGCCACTTGTGGTAGCCGAGTTGCCATCTCTTCAACCAGCTTGATCAGAAATCGCGGTCTGATGTCGCACTGTCTGGCGAACGCCTCCCAGTGCGGCCTGGCGATCAGGCTGGGATTGCGCTCGCCGCCGACATCGAACGCAAGATGGGAGTCGATGCGTTGGATCGCCCGGGTACAGACCAGATCATAGAAAGGCGCCAGGCGGATCGCTCCATTGGGCAGATGCAGCAAAGAAAGATTCTTGGCGTGCCCATCCGAATTGCCTGCCAGCACATTGAAAATCTGCCAGCGCAACAAATGTTGCGTATCAATCGCCGGTTCGCTGGAAGCGTTCCGCACCAGCAGGTAGCACTGCCCAAAGGATAGCCCGCCGTCGTTTTGATATTTCTTCTCATGCCCGTATCCCATGGCTTGGCAGAAATCTTCCTGATGCCATCGTTGCACTTCGCCCCGGTCATCCCGCACGCGGTCGTAACGGGCAATCCGCGCATAGCGGATCCGCTTGATCGACCGCAACTCGATATCGACTACCGGTAAGCCAACTGTTCGGGCGAGTTGCGTGGTAAAGGTTTCATAAGCAGGCAGATGACGATAGTCCGCCAGCTCGAATTTCAAGATGTGGCTGGAAGGAGCCTCGCTCTGGGGCAGGAAATAACCTTCGTTCTGGAACAGGACCGGACATTTATCCTGAGCGCCAGCCAGGGATAACCGGGGACGCTCGTCGGCAGGCCATGCGGTATAGATTCGGCCACGTCGAGCCGCCAGATTGGCCAGATCCTCATCCGTCAGTGGACGGTAATGGCGTTCCCCTGAAGGCTGGCGCTCGACGGGTAAAATGGACAGTGCCCCAGCGCACTCACCCCCGATGGCGCGTAGCAAATCAAAATCCGTGTTCGGAATCCTGAGATCGCGGACGATGCGCTCCCGGACGCCGCCCTCGGGCAACAAGTTGGCGAAAAAACGATGGGCGACGCCCTCCTCCGCTGCCGCATCGCCGGCGTCCAGGGGCAAAGTGCGCGAGATGGCAAAACCACCGGTGGCAATCCACTCGGCGTCATAGCGAAACCCGATCTGACCCAATGAATTGCGCCATAGATAGCCGACCAGTCGTTGCTCGCTCCAAACGTTGAGAGCATCGGGATCGATCATGACGCCTCAACATCGGTTTTCGTGGGGCGGGAACCCTGCGCGGCAGAAACGGCGCTGCCCCGGGGTTTTACGATGATATCCAGGCCAAGAATTTCAAGCGCCTTCAATACCTTGCCGATCTCGGCGGTCTCTTTGCCGCGCTCAAACTCGGATAAAAAGCGCGTGCTTAGAGTGCTGAGTCCAGAGACCGTTTCGAGGGTCAGGCGTCGGCTCTTGCGATGAACGCGCGCCAACCGGCCCAGTTCTGCAACCGTCCGGATCGCCCCGTAAGTGACTTCATCCTTCGCCATGGCGATGCCTGTGAAAAGTACTGTACGGTAAAAAATAGCCTCGCGAAGAGGCAAACTCAAGAAAAATATACCGTGCGTGAAAATTAAACAGACTTCCCGGACTATGGCGACCCGAATGTACTTTTATCATCGCATCCGCCGCGACTTGGCAGCACAATATCGTTGCATCCTCGCTGATGTCCCTGGCAACGCTAATCTCGGCTATCGCGGCAAGGCCCCTTTGGAGAGACTCAATGCCCACGTCAAATAACCACTCCGGCCTGCGCGACAACCACACTAGAGGAACGGTCGCCGACTTCCTGCGGGCGAAAATCCAGAGCGGCTCCCAGCTCTCTATCGTATCGGCCTACTTCACCATCTACGCTTACGACGCGCTCAAGGAGGCGCTCGAGCGGATTGAACATCTCGATTTTCTCTTCGGCGAGCCAGCCTTCGTCAATCGTCTCGACCCCGGCAAGACCGAGAAAAAAGCGTTCATTATCAACGCCGATGGTTTGGCACTCGCCAACCAGCTTCAGCAGAAACGCATCGCCCGGGAGTGCGCCGACTGGATCGAGCGCAAGGTGGACATCAAGACCATCAGGCAAGCCAACCTCCTGCACGGCAAGATGTATTACATCGCCACCGCTGGCGTAGAGGAGGCCATTCTCGGCAGTTCCAACTTCACGGTGCGCGGTCTCGGCCTCAGCCATGCCGGCAACAACATCGAACTGAACCTCATCGTGGACGGCAACCGCGACCGTCGGGAACTCAAGCAATGGTTCGACGAGCTTTGGGGCAACGACGCTCTCGTGAAGGACGTGAAGCAGGACGTCCTCAACGACCTCAAGCAGCTCTACGAGAACCACACCCCGGAGTTCATCTACTACAAGACGCTGTTCCACCTCTTCGAGAAATTCCTCGGCGACGCTGGCAAGACCGACGCGGACCTGGGCAAGACCAGCCTGTTCGAGACCGAAATCTGGAAGGCGCTGTTCGAGTTCCAGAAGGACGGCGCCAAAGGCGCCATCAACAAAATCCTCCGCCACAACGGCTGCATCATCGCGGACAGCGTCGGCTTGGGGAAAACCTACGAGGCGCTCGCCGTCATGAAATACTTCGAGTTGAAGAACGAGCGCGCTCTCGTTCTCTGCCCGAAGAAGCTCCGCGACAACTGGACGGTTTATAAAGCCAACAGCCTCCTCAATCCGTTCGTCTCAGACCGCTTCCGCTACGATGTCGTTTCCCACACCGACCTCAGCCGCGAGACCGGCACCTCCGGCGATCTCAATCTCGCGGCCCTGAACTGGGGCAACTACGACCTCATCGTCATTGACGAGTCGCACAACTTCCGCAACAACACGCCCGGCAAGCGCGACGAGGACGGCAACATCATCCGCAAGAGCCGCTACCAGCGGCTCATGGATGACCTCATCAAATCCGGCGTCCGCACCAAGGTCCTTCTGCTCTCCGCCACCCCGGTCAACAACGACCTCAAAGACCTCCGCAACCAACTCTACTTCCTCACCGAAAATCGCGACGATGCCTTCGCGGAATCCATCGGCGTCGGCAGCCTCAAGGAAACCCTCGCCACCGCGCAAAAGGTCTTCTCCATCTGGGCGAAAAAGCAAAGCGCCGAGCGCAAGACCGGCGAACTGCTGGAGAAGCTCAATGCGGCCTTCTTCAAGCTCCTCGACGAACTGACCATCGCCCGCTCGCGCAAGCACATTCAGAAATACTACCAGGCCGCCATCGCCGATCTCGGCGGTTTTCCGAAACGCGAAAAGCCGGTCTCCATTTATCCCGAGATCGACCTGCGCGAGCGCTTCCTCTCCTACGACAAGCTCAACGACGAAATCGCCGCCTACAAACTGGCCCTGTTCAACCCGTCCCGATACGTGCTGGAGTCGCACAAGGCCGAGTATGAGAAGAAGGGTGCCTTCCCGTTCACGCAGGGCCAGCGCGAAACTTTCCTCATCGGCATGATGAAGGTGAACTTCCTCAAGCGCCTCGAAAGCTCCGTCAAATCGTTTGAGATCACGATGGAGCGCACCATCGCCAAGATCGAGAGCCTCGAACAGAAAATCAAAAACTTCCAGGCGTTGCCCAGCCCGCATCCCGAATCCGGGGAGTTGGAACTGGAACTCGACGACCCCGGGCGCGACGAAGAGCTGGAGGACGCCGTGCAGGTCGGCGGCAAACTGAAATTTCGGTTGAATCACCTCCGGCTCGACGGCGACGACGGCTGGCTCAAGGCGCTCAAGCGCGACAAAGACCAGCTCCGCATCCTCTACAATGCCGCGCGGGATGTCACGCCCGAGACCGACGCCAAGCTGGCCGAACTCAAGAAGCTCATCGCCGCCAAGGTCGCCAAACCCACGACCAACAACCTGGGCGAGCCGAACCGGAAAGTCCTCGTTTTCACCGCGTTCGCCGACACCGCCGCCTACCTCTATGAATCACTGCTCGACTGGGCGCAGAAGGAACTCGGCATTCACCTGGCCCTGGTCTGCGGTGGCGGCGACACCCGCACCACCTTTGGCGCGAGCGCCTACGACCAAATCCTCTTCAACTTCTCACCGCGCTCCAAACACCGCGCCAAAATTCCCACCATGCCGCAGCAGGGTGAGATCGATCTCCTCATCGCCACCGACTGCATCAGCGAGGGGCAAAACCTTCAGGACTGCGACTATCTCATCAACTACGACATCCACTGGAATCCTGTCCGCATCATCCAGCGTTTTGGGCGTATCGACCGGATCGGCAGCGCCAGCCGCAGCGTGCAGCTCGTCAATTTCTGGCCCACCGAAGACCTCAACAAATACATCAACCTCAAAAACCGGGTCGAGGCCCGCATGGCCCTGGTGGACCTCTCCGCCACCTTCGAGGACAACGTGCTCAGGAACGAGGAGATCGAAGAACTCATCTCCGACGACCTCCGCTACCGCGACAAGCAACTTCTCCGGCTCAAAGACGAAGTCCTCGACCTCGAAGACCTCGGCGACAGCGTCTCCCTCACCGAATTCACCCTCGACGATTTTCGCCTTGAGCTGCTGAAATACCTCGAAGCTAACCGCGCCACCCTCGAAGCTGCCCCCTTCGGCCTGTACACCTGTGTTCCGCCGCATCCCGATTACCCGGTCATCGGCCCCGGCGTCATCTTCTGCTTCCGGCTGGAGGGCCAACGCGGCGGCGCCACCGATGCGAAGCCCGCGCCGAGCGAGTCCATCAACCCGCTCCATCCCTGCTTCCTCGTTTACGTCCTGGACGACGGCAACGTCCGCTTTGGTTTCGCCCACCCGAAGCAGATACTCGACATCTACCGAATCCTCTGTTCGGGCAAGGCGGAGGTTTACGCCCCGCTTTGCCATCTGTTCGACCAACAAACTCAGCACGGTAGCGACATGAAGGCTTACGACACGCTCTTGCAAAAAGCCGTGGACTCCCTCGCCGCCACCTTCCGCAAACGCGCCGCCGCCGGCCTCCAGTCCGGGCGCGGCTTCGTTCTGCCAAATGCCCAGGAACAGGTCCATGAAAAGACCGACCTCGAACTCGTCACCTGGCTCGTCATTAAGGAGGACAAGGCATGAACGGCAGCGAGCTCACTACCGATACCGGCTACCAGAGCCTGCTGAGAAAAATCTCCGAGGTTTACGCCACCGGTCAGGCCCGGGCGGCGCAGGCCGTCAATGTCCACATCACCGAGACCTACTGGCGGATTGGCCGGGACATCGTCGAGTTTGAACAGGGCGGCAACATCAGGGCAGATTACGGCAAAGCCTTGCTGGCCAAGCTCAGCCGCGATCTCACTCTGCGCCACGGCAAAGGATTTAGCAGGAGCAACATGATCTACATGCGCCTCCTCTACCTCCATTACCCAAAAGGTCAGAAGCCTTCTGACTTATTGAGTTGGTCGCACCATGTGGAGTTGCTCCGCATTGATGACCCCATGGAGCGCAGCTTTTACGAAAAGCAGGCCATCAGGGAAAAATGGTCCGTTCCCGAGCTGAAACGCCAGAAGAAATCCTCTTTGTTCCTCCGCCTCGCCGCCGGAAAGGACAAGGACGCGATCCTTCAGCTTGCCACCCAAGGTCAGATCATCGCTCAGCCCGCCGACCTGCTCCGTGACCCCTACGTCTTCGAGTTCCTGAAAATCCCCGAGCCGCACCAGGTTTCGGAGACGGATCTGGAAAGCCGCCTTTGCGATCACCTCCAGCCCTTCCTCCTCGAACTTGGCAAAGGCTTCACCTTCGTTGGCCGGCAATACCGCATCACCCTCAGCAACACCCATTACCGGGTCGATCTTGTTTTCTACCACCGCATCCTGCGCTGTTTTGTCCTTATCGATCTGAAAATCAACGATGTCGAACACTACGACATCGGCCAGATGAACATGTATCTCGGCTATTTCGCCACCGAGGAGAACACTGAGGGCGACAACCCGCCCATCGGCATCATCCTCACCCGGAACAAGGACGAACTGCTCGTCGAATACGCTACTTACCAGATGAACAGCCAGCTTTTCGTCCAAAAATACCAGCTTTACCTGCCCGACCGCGAAGAGCTTCGCCGCGAACTGGAGCTTACCCTGCAACTCGCCGACGACAGCGCCCGCCAAGAACAGCCATGAAATCCGCCCTCGCCCATTTCCAGACCCTCCCACTCAAGGACGCCGCCCGCCAGCTTCTCGCCCGGCTGGGCTACCAGAGCGACAAGTTCATCGCCGGCGCCGGCTCCTCGCCGCAGGCTTTTCTCGATCTCTTCGGCTCCGGCCCTGCCTTTGATCCGGCCAAGGCCCTCGTCTCCGAGTGGAAAACCGCCGATCTCCTCTTCCAACTCACCGATCAGGAACTCAGCCGCGAATCCACCCTCTTCACCGACACCTCGGTTCAAGCCGGTCTGCTGAAATCCTACGTGTTCATCGCTATCGAGCTGAAGGGCAGCGACTACGCCCGTGGCAAATTCTCGGCCATCGCCCGCCAGATGAACCGGCTTTTCCCCATGCCCGTCATGGTGTTCTTCAAGCACCAGGACCGCCTCACCATCGCCGTCATCAACCGGCGCGTGAACAAGCTCGACGAAAGCAAGGATGTGCTCGGCAAAGTCACCCTGATCAGCGGGATCGCCCTGGCCCAGCCCCACCGTGGCCACCTCGACATCCTCGCCGCGCTGGCGCTGCCCAAGCTCGTCCATCCGCAAAAGAAGCCCATCACCGACTTCGACACGCTCCACGCCGCGTGGGAGCAGATCTTCAACGTTGAGTTGCTCAACGAACGCTTCTACCGCGAGCTGGCCAACTGGTATTTCTGGGCGCTCCCGCAGGTCGAGTTCCCGGCCGATCTCGAAGCCGACGCCGAGAAACGCCGCGCCACCGGCCTGATCCGGCTGCTCACGCGCCTGATCTTCTGCTGGTTCCTCAAGGAAAAGGGCCTCATCCCGGAGCAACTGTTCCACCCTACCGACCTTGAGACCACCATCCTCACCGATTTCGATGACGCCAGTTCCACCTACTATCAGGCCATCCTGCAAAACCTCTTCTTCGCCACACTGAATCAGCGCATGGGCAAGGACGCCAAAGGCCAGCCCTACCGCTGCTTCGCCAAGGACGAAGGCTTCCAGAAAAACCGCGCCACCTACGATGTCAACAACCTCTACCGCTACGAATCCCTCTTCCGCGCAGCGCCGGACGCCGCCCTCGCCCACTTCGCCGATATCCCGTTCCTCAACGGCGGCCTTTTCGAGTGCCTCGACCGCACCGAGGACGACACCGGCAAGAAGCGCTACCTCGACGGCTTCTCCCGCAATCCCAAAAAGCGCCCCACCGTTCCCAACCGCCTCTTCTTCGGCGGCGAACAGGAATCCGACCTCTCCGCGGCCTATGGCGACACCAAGCGCAAAAAGGAAAAGGTCGCCGGCCTCATCCGCATCCTGAACCGCTACAAGTTCACCATCGTCGAGAACACCCCCATCGATCAGGAAATCGCCCTCGACCCCGAACTCCTCGGCAAGGTCTTCGAGAACCTCCTCGCCTCCTACAACGAGGAAACCAGGACCACCGCCCGCAAGCAGACCGGCTCGTTCTACACCCCGCGCCCCATCGTGGACTACATGGTGGACGAGTCGCTCAAGGCCCACCTCACCCGCGTCCTTGTGGAAAAGGCCGGCATGAAGGAACCCGATGCCCGCGCCGGGCTGGACCTTCTCTTCGCCTACACCGAGAAAGCGCACGCCTTCACCGCGCCCGAAGTCGCCTGCCTCATCGCCGCCATCGACGCCCTGAAAATCCTCGATCCCGCCTGTGGTTCCGGCGCTTTCCCCATGGGCGTCCTCCACAAGCTCGTTTATATCCTCGGCAAGCTCGATCCCGACAACGACCGCTGGAAGCAGACCCAGCTCGCCAAGCTCGACTCCGCCCCCATGCGCGAGGAACTGGAGCGCGCCTTCGCCGACAACAACGATGACTACGGCCGCAAGCTCTATCTGATCGAAAACTGCCTCTACGGCGTGGACATCCAGCCCATCGCCATCCAGATCACCAAGCTCCGCTTCTTCATCTCCCTCGTCTGCGACCAAAAGATCAACCGCGACAAAGCGAAAAACCACGGCATCCGTCCGCTGCCCAATCTGGAAACCAAGTTCGTCGCGGCAAATACGCTGATTGGCCTGCCGGAGATGAATCAGATGGAGCTGGTCGATCCTCGGGTTTACCAAATAGAGGCGGAGATCGAAGCCCTCTATCACAGCCACTTTTCCGAGCAGAGACGCGACAGGAAGCTGGCCAATCAACGCAAGGTCAAAAGCCTCCGCCAGGAACTCGGGAAGCTACTCGCTGAAAGCCTCATGGCCCCGAAAAAGGCGCAACACGTTGCCGAATGGGATGCCTTTGATCCGCAATCCTCTGCCGATTTTTTTGATCCACACTGGATGTTTGGACGCTCGCTGACGGAAGGATTTGATATCGTCATCGGAAATCCGCCTTACATCCAGATTCAGAAGTTCCCCGCTGCTCAAAAAACGAATTGGGAAGCGCAGAAGTTCACCACTTACGCGGCCATGGCTGACATCTACTGCCTCTTCTACGAGCGGGGCGCAAAGTTACTTCGCGCTGACGGCCATCTTTGCTACATCACCTCCAACAAATGGATGCGCGCGGGCTATGGCAAGAAACTGCGATTATTTCTCGCAGTGAATACAACACTCCTTCAGGTCATCGACTTTGCCGAGTTGCCTGTGTTTGTAGCAGCAACGGACACCGCAATTATACTCGTTAGTAAAGACCGACCTCGCCCCAAGCATAAAATCAAGTCAGTTGTGGTAAAAGAGGCCACAGATATCAAGGATTTAACAGCAATAGTTCACGGACGTTTTGCAGTCCGAGAACAATGCACACTTCAAAAAGACGGATGGGTTTTGGAAGCGTCATCAGTTCTCACGCTTCTCGCGAAGCTCCGCAGTGTAGGCAAGCCCCTTGGCGAAGTCGTGAATCGACGATTCTACTACGGTATAAAAACAGGCTTGAATGAAGCGTTCGTCGTTAATCGCGCAACCCGGGATGAACTGATTGCAGAACATCCATCATCGACGCAGATATTGAAACCATTCATTCACGGTGCAGACGCGAAAAAGTGGACGGTTGATTTGAGGGATGAATGGCTCATCTATGTTCCGTGGCATTTTCCATTGCATTTGGATACCTCCGTCAGCGGCCCAAGTAAGGAAGCTGAAGTGCTTTTCCAAAAAGCTTATCCGGCAGTTTACAGGTATCTACTCAATCACAGGTCGAAGTTGCTCGCCCGCAACGCTGCCGAAACCGGCATACGCTACGAATGGTATGCGCTACAGCGGTGGGGAGCAGAATATTGGAGAGAATTTGAGAATCCTAAGATTATCTTTAATGAGACATCGAAGGAACTTCATGCGTTTCTCGATGAAACTGGACTTTATACTAATAAGACTCTATTCATGCTCATTGCGCCACATCCGAAGCCCTTGCTTGCAGTCCTATTGAGCCGCATGATGGATTGGCTTTTTCGTCATGAGTTTCCGAGTTGGGGCGATCCTTGGAAAGGTGGAAGGATTCAGTTTAGGGGAGATCGGATGGCTACCGTCCCTATTGCTGATTTTTCCGAGAAAGTTGCTATCGAGTTCACCAGGATTGTCGATCTCATCCTTGCCGCCAAGAAAGTTGATCCCGCTGCCGACACAAGTCCTTTGGAGCGCGAGATAGACCAACAGGTTTACGCCCTCTACGGTCTGACGCCGGATGAAATCGCCATCGTGGAAGGCACCACAAAATGAACCTGAAGAGCAAGCGCAGGTTCCTCCTCATCCCGTTTGCCAATGCACCGCCTCGTCGCTGAACTGCGCGCCCAGTTCGCCGAGTCCGCGAAACTGGAATCTACGATACGCGCCCACCTGGAAAAACTCGGCTATGGCCTCTGATCTCATCTCCGACGACTACACCGCTTGGCTTGCGGACCTCAAGGCCCGCATCCATCAGGCGCAACAACGCGCCACACTCTCCGTCAATCGCGAGTTGATCTCCCTCTACTGGCAACTCGGGAAGGACATCCTTGCCCGCCAGGCCGATCAGGGATGGGGCGCGAAAGTCATCGAGCGACTGTCCCGCGATCTGCGCGCCGCCTTTCCCGAAATGAAAGGCTTCTCCCGCGCCAACCTCCTCTACATGCGGGCCTTTGCCGAAGCATGGCCCGATCCCGCAATTGTCCAACAAGCTGTTGGACAATTGCCCTGGGGGCACAACATTGTGCTGCTCACCCGCCTCAAGTCTCCCGAGTGGCGACTCGCCTACGCCCAGCAAGCCATCCAGTATGGTTGGTCGCGCAACGTGCTGGACATCCACATCGAAACCCGGCGCCTGGAGCGGCAAGGTCAGGCCATCACCAACTTCGACCTCCGCCTGCCCCAAGCCCAATCCGACCTCGCCCGGGAGTCCCTCAAAGACCCCTATCGTCTCGACTTTCTCGGACTCAGCAAAGAGGCGGAAGAACGCGCCATCGAGTCCGCCCTCGTCCAGCACATTACCCACTTCCTCATCGAATTGGGGGCTGGATTCGCCTTCGTAGGCCGACAGGTGCCGTTGGAAGTCGGTGGCGACGATTTTTTCATCGACCTCCTCTTCTACCACCTGAAACTGCGTTGCTACGTGGTGATCGAACTCAAGGCCGGCCCCTTCAAGCCCGAACACACCGGCAAACTGGGTTTTTACCTCAGTGCGGTGGATGCCCAGATCAAGCACCCCGACGACCAACCCACCATCGGCCTCCTGCTCTGCAAAAGCAAAAATAGTGTCGTCGCCGAGTATGCCCTACGGGACATCAACAAACCCATCGGCGTAGCCGAATACCAACTCGTTCAGTCCCTCCCCGAACGTCTGCAAACGAATCTGCCGAGCATCGAGGAAATCGAAGCCGAACTGGCGAACGACATTCCGCCCACGCCGGCAAAGACCAGGAAATCATGAATCCGCCTACCGTAACCCAGGCTGTCATGCCGCGCCTCGTCGCTGAAGCCCGCAATCGCCCGCCGCTTCGCCGAACTCAGTGCGCCGCTGATGGCAAACATCAAAGCCAGGTAGTCACCGCCGGGATCAAACCACCCCGGCGCTACGCGCCACCCCTCCTTATCCAAGGAGGGGAAAAAATACCCGATTAATTCCTCAAACCTGGGAAGCACACCGACTTTCAGATTGCAGCGTCCAAACACACACCCGATATTCGTTGGCTTGACAATGGGTGCTTGCGACTCCGGCCCCAAGCCGGCATCCGCAAGAGCCGCGTCAACGCGCGGAGTGCTGACGAGTACTCTCACCCTGGGCGATTGGGGTTTCTTTCCATCCACCCTTTTACCCTTCCCCCGCCTCCGGCGCTTCCAGATAACAGAACACGTCCTGCTTAAGCGTGTTGGCGTTCAGGCGCAGCACCGCCCGGCACTGATCGTTCGGCAGATCAATCACCCGCACGCAATTCGCCCATTCCGCCGCGTTCGGCAGCAACTCGGCCAGCCGGTTGGGCTGCTGGTCGAAAAAGGCTTCGTTCAGGCGGTTGTCCTCCCGCTGCGGAAACAGCGCCAGATACAGAATATCGGTCTCGACCAGATCGCTGAAGAAATGCGTACCCAGCGACACGTCCGGCACCAGCCCGCCGTGCATGGTCACCATCTCGCACAGCACCGTAGCGTTATTGATTTCCGCGAACCGCACCGGCACCCCCAGTTCCGGCGAGGTCGTGCCCCAGCGGCCCGGCCCCATCAGCAAACTGGTCTTGGCGGCGTCCGGCCCCCGCAGCCGGGTAATCTGGCCGATCAACCGGGCGATCTTGTGCCGGTCGTTCAACGGCAATCGCCCGTAAACGCTGGGGACAACATACACCAGCCGCTCGATGGTCCCGATTCGGCTGTGCCCGATCACCGCGCCATGCGCTTCCAGCACCAAATGTTCGGGATCGATCCGCGCCGGCGGGTTGGGAATAGTGCCCGCTTCCCGCACCTGGAACGGCCGGCATTGCAGCAAATCGATCTTGTAGTGTTTTTGATCGATGAAATTGGCCGTGAATTCGACATCCACCGGATAGTCGTAGGCCTCCTGCAAAGTCTTCAGCATATCGCGCATATCGGCCACGAACGGCGTGGCGCGCAGCAGTTGCTCGAAGGTCAGCACCCACGGGAACACGTCCCGCATCCCGCGTTCGCGCGCCCGCTGTTCCAGTTCGTCGTCCACCGTGGCCACCATCTGCAACGGCAGGTCCATGCTTTGCTGGACGACTTCGGCGAACTGCCGGGTGGTGAGCTGACCATCCTCCAGATCCAGAACATCAATCCGCCGCTGGGCGTACTGACGCATGCTGTCGAAATTGCTCTCTGGCCGCCGTTCTGGATCGCTCAACGACACCACCCGGGTGTAATCGTCGTCGGACCGGTCCACCGCCCGGGTGCCGAGTCCCAGCACCAACCGCACCATCCCCGCGGACGGATCGATCTGCTCGCTCCAGACGTAGGGATTGAACGACAACCCCACCCCGGCGACGTGCGGAAAAAACAACCGGCCTTGCCGGAAGCCGGACACCCGCTGCACCAGCAGGCCCATTTGCTCGTCGCGGTCCAGAATGCCGCGCCGGGCCCGGTATTGCAGCGCCCGCTCGCTCATGGTGCTGGCGTAGATGGTCCGCACCGCCGTCAGCAAATCCTCCAACCGCTTCTCGCGCGGTCCCTGATTGACGCAGAACACGCTGTCGTACTTGCCGGCGAAGGCGTTGCCGAAATTGTCCTCCAGCAAGCTGCTGGAACGCACGATGATCGGCGACTGGCCAAAATAATCCAGCATGTCAGAGAATTGTTGAAGGATGTAATCCGAGAAATCGCCGCGCAGGATGCGCCGCCGCGCTGTCTCCGCCCCATCCAGGAAGGTCGCGGGATCCTTCTGCTTCTCCCGCACCCACCAGCAGCCATTGCGGACCAGATAGGTGTAAAACACGTCCGAGCCGATGAAGAACGAATCGTGGATTTCCAGCAGACTTTTCCAGCGCGGATCACTGCGCTTGAGGATAGCCCGCGCCAGCAACACGCCCACCGCCTTGCCCCCGATCAGGCCAGTGCCGATCATCCGCTGCTTGATGGCCAGGATGTCGCTCAGGGTCAGCACCTTTTCCGCCAGCCGGATCACCCGATCATCGCGCGACACGGTCATCCGCAGCGTATGTTGCAACAGATCGCGCACCAACTCGGTCACATGCACGTTATCGTGTTCGGCCTCGACCACCTGCTCCGCTTCCAGGAACGTCCGATTCCAGATATCCAGCCGGGGATCATTGGCCTTCAACCCCGACCACGGGAACCGCGTCAGGATTTCGGAAATGGTGATGCTGTCGGCCACCGGCGTGAAATCCTCCCCCCGCCAGACGTGCAGCATGTACATGGTCGGCGAATAGCGCTGCTGCACTTTCAACGGCCGGACGTACAGCTCGCCCTGATGGCGGTAGACATCGTTGAACAACTGGGTGGTGTCGATGATCGGTGCGGTGGCGTGGAACGAATGGTGGCCGCGCAGCAGCGCAAAATAGGCCACTGTTTCCAGATCGTACAAATACGGGCAGGTCAGCATGAAAAAATTGCCCAGCATCTGATCGCTGTACCAGTCGGCGACCAGATCCGACAGGCAATCGAACACGTAGTAGGCCCCGCGTCCGGTCTGTTCGATGGTTTTATGAATGACAGTCAGAAACGGCTCGAAGCCATCGCCGGGGTCCAGCACCTGCACCTCCACCCCCGGCCCTTCTGCCACCAGCGCCGGATGGCGGGCGAAATGGAAATACACTAGCTTGCGGCCTCGGGAGCGGGCGTACTGGCAGAACGGTTCGACCAGCGGCATGTAATCGTCGATGCCATCCACCTGCCAGACGATGTTGTCGCCTGCCATGACCCCCCGGAACACCCGGTCCAGACCCGCCAGCCCCGTGCTCACCTGTGCGTCAATCGCCGCCATTACATTCTCCCCTTCGCCTCAGTAGTCAGTGATCAGTGGCCGCTGTTCTTTGAATTGCGCCGTTGTGGGTCGCCCCCACGCGGGCGCAATCATAACCCATACGAAGGATGGTCATCGCGCCCGCCTGCTTCCTTCTACAACCCTGCCGATGTTCCTCTGCTAACTGGCTGGCCGCCGGCAACGACCTGGAAGCCGTCCAAGCCTGGCTGGCCGAATTCCATGACTCGCCGCAAACCCTGCGTATTTGGTTGTACAATAAACCTATCAAGTTATAGGCGTTGCTATGGCTACCACGCGCGATGCGTTGCTCAAAAACGTCCGGCGCTACCGGGAACGGATGAAGGCCCAGGGCTTTCGGCAACTGAACCTCTGGGTGCCGGACACCCGCTCGCCTGAGTTCGCCAAGGAATGCCAGCGCCAGTCGCGGTTGGCCGCGCAGCATGATAGCGAAAGCGACATCATGGATTTCCTCGATGCGGCGGCCGGCGACGTTGAGGGATGGAAACCGTGAGGCGGGGAGAATTGGTGACCGTCGCGCTACAAGGAGATTTTGGCAAACCGCGCCCCGCCCTGATTGTCCAGTCCGATTTGTTCAACGCGGAACATGCGACCCTCTCGGTTTTGCCGATCACCAGCGAAATCGTTGATGCGCCGATTTTCAGAATTACCCTCGAACCCTCCGCCACCAACGGCTTGCAAAAGGTTTCCCAAATCATGGTGGATAAAATCGTCTCTGTGAAACGCGAGAAGGTGAGTGAGCCGTTTGGCCGACTGGAAGAAGAAGCCATGTTGCGCGTCAATCGCGCCTTGGCGGTCTGGTTGGGAATAGCTTGAGGTTCTCCAGGGACAGGCATAACCGTAACGCCCCTTCACTGCCTCCACCGACCATGAAAACCCTTCCGATTCCCACCGCCCCCGCCGCCCCACCGTTGCCCCTGGAACGCCTCCGCCTGCCCGACGAACTCGACGGCCGCGCCGGCGGCAACCGCGCTGGCCCGGACGTCGTCTGTCAACTGGCTGCTGGCAACGATCTGGAAGCTGTCCAAGCCTGGCTGGCCGAATTCCACGACTCGCCGCAGACCCTGCGCAACTACCGCAAGGAAGCCGAGCGCCTGCTGCTGTGGGCGCTGCTGGAACGCGGCAAACCGCTATCCAGCCTCACCCGCGAGGACTGCCTGCTCTACGAAGCCTTCCTCGCCGATCCCCAGCCCCGCGAACGCTGGTGCGGGCAAAAGGCGACCCGCTTCAGTCCCCACTGGCGACCCTTCCTGGGCCCGCTCAGTCCCGCCAGCCGCAAACTCGCCATGCTGATCATCAACTCCCTGTTCAGCTATCTGGTCAAGGCGGGTTATCTGGCCGGCAATCCCCTGGCGCTGGCCCGCCGCCGGGCGCGCGGTCATCAACCCATGCGGCAGGTGGAACGCTTTCTCGAACACGATCAATGGCAAGTCCTGCTCGCCACCGTGGACGAACTGCCCCGCGACAGCGAGCGGGACTGCCAGCACCAGGCCCGCGCGAAATACCTGGTCGCCCTCCTCTACCTGCTTGGCCCCCGGGTCAGCGAAGTCGCCGGCCACGCCATGAGCAGCTTCATCCAGATTCGCGGACGCTGGTGGTGGCGCGTGATCGGCAAGGGCCGCAAGGAAGCCCAGGTCCCGGTCAATCAGGACATGCTGCAAGCTCTCCGCAACTACCGGCGGTTTTACGGCCTGCCGCCCCTGCCCGCGCCAGATGAAACCACCCCACTCGTGCTCAATCTCAAGGGCACCGACGGCATCGGCGACAACATGATTTACCGCATCGTCAAGGATCTGGTCGCGAAAGCGGCGGCGCGGCTGGAAGCGGAAGATCCCCATCAGGCCGACAAGTTGCGCCGCGCTTCCACCCACTGGTTCCGCCACACCAGCATCACCCATCAGGCCGACGCCGGCATCGAGATTCAATTCCTGCAACGCAACGCCCGCCACGCCCGCATCGACACCACCGGCCTGTACCTGCACGCCGAGGAAAGGGAATGGCACGAAACCATGGAACGCCATCGCCTCAAAGATTAAACTTCCGCCGCTCCGAACCGGCGGGCTTGTCCGGCGAAGCGAAAACTCGCGAAGAAAATCCAAGTTAAATCAAGGAAAAACCCCCGTTATGTCTTCCTATATCCACGACACGATCAACTACCTCAAGCAGACCAGCCCGGCGCAGGACGAGTTTTACCAGGCGGCCGAGGAGGTCCTGTCCTCGCTCAAACCCCTGCTCGACCGCAATCCCAAGTACCAGAAGCACAACATCATCCAGCGCATCGTCGAACCGGAACGCCAGATTCTGTTCCGGGTCGCCTGGATCGACGACCGCGGCAACGTGCAGGTCAACAAGGGTTACCGCATCGAATTCAACTCCGCCATCGGCCCCTACAAGGGCGGCCTGCGCTTCCACCCCAATGTCACCGCCGGCACCATCAAGTTCCTGGGCTTCGAGCAGATTTTCAAGAACTCCCTCACCGGCCTGCCCATCGGCGGCGCCAAGGGCGGCTCCAACTTCGACCCCAAGGGCAAATCCGACAACGAGATCATGCGGTTCTGCCAGTCGTTCATGACCGAACTGTTCCGCCACATCGGCGCCACTATCGACGTGCCGGCGGGCGACATCGGCGTGGGTGGCCGCGAAATCGGCTATCTCTACGGCCAGTACAAGCGTCTGACTGGTCGCTACGAAGGCGTGCTCACCGGCAAGGGCCTGAACTGGGGCGGCTCCCTGGTGCGCACCGAGGCCACCGGCTACGGCGCGGTCTACTTCGCCCAGAACCTGCTGGCCGAGCGCGGCGACTCCCTGGAAGGCAAGGTCTGCACCGTCTCCGGCTCCGGCAACGTCTCCATCTACACCGTCGAGAAACTCTATCAAGTCGGCGCCAAACCGGTGACGGTCAGCGACTCCAACGGCATGATCCATGACAAGAACGGCATCGACCTGAACCTGCTCAAGCGCGTCAAGGAAGTCGAGCGCGCCCGGCTGACCCGCTACGCCGAGCAACGGCCGAGCGCGGTCTACACCCCGATCGAGGATTACCCCGCCGGTCGCAACGGCGTCTGGAGCGTGCCCTGCCAAGCCGCCTTCCCCAGCGCCACCCAGAACGAAGTGAGCGAGGAGGACGCCAAGACCCTGTTGAAGAACGGCTGCGTCTGCGTCTCCGAGGGCGCCAACATGCCGTCCACCCAGAGTGCGATTGATGCGTTCCTGGCTTCCGGCATCGCCTATGGCCCGGCCAAGGCCGCCAACGCCGGCGGCGTCGCCACCAGCCAGTTGGAGATGAGCCAGAACGCCAGCATGTTGCAGTGGACCTTCGAGGAAGTGGACGCCAAGCTCAAGCGGATCATGGAAAACATCTACCGCACCGCCAGCCAGACTGCCAACGAATTCGGCGCTCCCGGCAACCTGGTGCTCGGCGCCAATATCGCCGGTTTCCGCAAGGTCGCCGACGCCATGATCGACCAAGGCGTTGTCTGATTGACCCTTTCGTCGCCGGTCCGGTCGAACGTCCAGGCCGGCGACGGCGCTCTCGGGGTGGTTGCGCGAACGGTCGTGGGGTCGGTAGTATATATTTTTGCTATTTTTCAGGATGGTTACGGTCTTCGGCCCAGCCAGTGGCTCGGGGAACCGTCCGGGCAGGGAGGCCGTCAGCCGCCGTTATTTGAGGAATGACCATGAGCATGACCCGCCTGCCTGTCTCCGAAGGACTCTACGACCCCCTCAACGAGCACGACGCCTGCGGCATCGGTTTCGTCGTCGATATCAAGAACCGCAAAAGTCATCAGCCCGTCCGCCAGGGTCTGGAAATCCTCGCCAATCTGGGCCATCGCGGCGCGGTCGGCGCTGACCCGCTGGCCGGCGACGGCGCCGGCATCCTGGTGCAACTGCCCGATGGTTTCCTGCGGGCCGAGTGCGCCGATCTCGGCCTCGACCTGCCCGCGCCCGGCGATTACGCGGTCGGCATGGTCTTCCTCCCCCGCGATGCCCAGACCCGCGCCCAAAGCGAGGCCGCCCTGGAACGCACCGTCGCCGCCGAGGGCCAGATTTTCCTGGGCTGGCGCGACGTGCCCACCGACAACTCCTGCCTGGGCCGCAGCGTGCGCCCGTCCGAGCCGGTGGTGCGTCAGGCGTTTGTTCGGCGCGGCCCAAACTGTCCGGATGCCGATGCCTTCGAGCGCAAGCTGTTCGTGATCCGCAAGCAGACCCATCACGCCATCTGGGACCGCGAGCTGCTCGGCAGCCAGCAGTTCTACGTCGCCTCGCTGTCGTCCCGCACCCTGGTGTACAAGGGCATGATCCTGGCGCGCAATCTCGGCGTGTACTACCCGGACTTGCGCGACGAGCGGCTGGAATCGGCCCTGGCCCTGGTCCACCAGCGTTTTTCCACCAACACCTTCCCCTCCTGGGCGCTGGCTCACCCGTTCCGCTACCTGTGCCACAACGGCGAGATCAACACCCTGCGCGGCAACATCAACTGGATGCTGGCCCGTCGCCACAACATGAAATCCGACCAACTCGGCGCTGACCTGGACAAATTGTGGCCGTTGATCGGCGACGGCGCCTCCGACTCGGCCACCTTCGACAACGCCCTGGAGCTGTTGCTGGCCGCTGGCTATTCCCTGCCCCACGCCATGATGCTGATGGTGCCGGAGGCCTGGGCCGACAACCCGCTGATGGACCCGCAGCGCCGCGCCTTCTACGAATACCACGCCGCCCTGATCGAACCCTGGGACGGTCCCGCCGCCATCGCCTTCACCGACGGCCGCCAGATCGGTGCGACCCTGGACCGCAATGGCCTGCGCCCGGCCCGCTATCTGGTCACTGATGACGACCAGGTGATCATGGCCTCGGAAATGGGGGTGCTGCCAATCCCTGAGGAAAAGATCGTCAAAAAATGGCGGCTGCAACCCGGCAAGATGCTGCTGATCGATCTGGAACAGGGCCGCATCGTCGGCGACGACGAAATCAAGGCGCAACTAGCCGCCGCCGAACCCTATCAGGCTTGGCTGGACGCCACCCAAATCCGCCTGCAAGACCTGCCGACCGAAATCGGCCCGATGGCCCCCGACCCGCGCACCCTGCTGCGCCGCCAGCAGGCCTTCGGCTACACCCAGGAAGACGTGCGCGCCTTCCTCAACCCGATGGCGCTGACCGGCGAGGACCCGATCAGCTCGATGGGCCGCGACATTCCCCCGGCGGTGCTGTCCGACCGGCCCAAGCTGCTGTACGACTATTTCAAGCAGAAGTTTGCCCAGGTTACCAACCCGCCGATCGACCCGATCCGCGAGGAACTGGTGATGTCGCTGGTGTCGTTCATCGGCCCCCGCCCCAACCTGCTCGATCCCCACAGCGCCGGCACCCAGAAGCGCCTGGAGGTCAAGCGGCCGATTCTGGCGAATGTCGATCTGGAGCGCATTCGCCGCATCGAGTACCACGTGGACCGAGCCTTCCGCACCCGCACCCTCAGCATCTGCTACCCGGTGGGCCGCGGGGCCGACGGCATGGCCCGCGCCCTGGAAGACCTGTGCCGCGAGGCGGCCGATGTGGTGCGGCGCGGCGATAACATTCTGATTCTGTCCGACCGGGGCATGGATGCCGACCACATCGCCATCCCCGCCCTGCTCGCCACCGCCGCCGTCCATCATCACCTGATCCGCGCGGGCCTGCGCACCGAGGTCGGCTTGGTGGTGGAAACCGGCGAGGCCAAGCGGGTCCACGATTTCTGCCTGCTGGCCGGCTACGGCGCCGAAGCCATCAACCCCTGGCTGGCGTTCGACACTCTGTCCGCCAGCCTGCCCCGCGCGCCTGAGCCGCTGACCGAGGCCGAGGCCCACGAGCACTACACCAAGGCTCTCGCCAAGGGCATCCTCAAGGTGATGTCCAAGATGGGCATCTCCACCTATCAGTCCTACTGTGGCGCGCAGATTTTCGAGGCGATCGGTCTGGCCAACGAATTCATCCACCGCTATTTCACCGGCACCCAGGGTGTGATCGAGGGCGTTGGCCTGAACGAAATCGCCCGCGAAGCTGTCACCCGCCACCATCAGGCCTTCGGCGACGCGCCGCTGTACCGCCATGCGCTCGATGTCGGCGGCGAACTGGCCTTCCGCATTCGCGGCGAGCGCCACGCCTGGACCCCGGAAACCGTGTCCCTGCTGCAACATGCTGTGCGCTCCGGCGACTACGAGCAGTTCAAACGCTACAGCCGGGTGATGAACGACCAGCGCGACCATCTGCGCAACCTGCGCGGTCTGTTCGAGTTTCGCTTCGCCGCCCAGCCGCTGGCGCTGGACGAGGTCGAGCCGGCCAGCGAGATCGTCAAGCGGCTGGCGACCGGCGCGATGTCGTTCGGCTCGATCTCCTGGGAGGCGCACACCACCCTGGCTATCGCCATGAACCGGCTGGGCGCCAAGTCCAATACCGGCGAGGGCGGCGAGGATCCGGTGCGCTACACCCCGCTGGAAACCGGCGACTCGATCCGGTCGGCGATCAAGCAGGTCGCCTCGGGCCGGTTCGGCGTCACGACCGAATACCTGGTTAACGCTGATGCCTTGCAGATCAAGATGGCCCAAGGCGCCAAACCCGGCGAGGGCGGCCAGTTACCCGGCCACAAGGTCAACGACTGGATCGCCCGGGTGCGCCATTCCACCCCCGGCGTCGGCCTGATCTCGCCGCCGCCGCACCACGACATCTACTCGATCGAAGATTTGGCGCAACTGATCTTCGACCTGAAGAACGTCAATCCCAAGGCCGCGATCAGCGTCAAGCTGGTGTCCGAGATCGGGGTCGGCACCGTGGCGGCGGGCGTCGCCAAGGCGCACGCCGACCACGTGACCATCTCCGGCGAGGACGGCGGCACCGGCGCCAGCCCGATCACGTCGATCCAGAACGCCGGGTCGCCCTGGGAAATCGGTCTGGCCGAGACCCACCAGACCCTGGTGCGCAACCACCTGCGCGGCCGTATCGCGGTGCAGGTGGATGGTGGTTTGCGCACCGGCCGCGACATCGTGATCGGCGCGTTGCTGGGGGCCGACGAGTTCGGCTTTGGCACCGGCGCGCTGATTGCCGCCGGCTGCGTGATGATGCGCAAGTGCCACCTCAACACCTGCCCGGTCGGCGTCGCCACTCAGGACCCGGAACTGCGCAAGCGCTTCCCCGGCCAACCTGCCCACGTCATCAACTTCTTCACCTTCCTGGTCCAGGAAGTGCGCGAACTGATGGCGCAACTGGGTTTCCGCACCTTCGACCAGATGATCGGCCGCTCCGACCGGCTCGACATGCGCCGGGCCATCCATCACTGGAAGGCGCGCGGCTTGGACTTCACCCGGCTGTTGGCTGTGCCCCTCGCCCCGCCCGGCGTCGCCACCTACCACTGCGAGGAGCAGGATCATGGCTTGAGCGGCGCGCTGGATCACCGGCTGATCGCCCAGGCTCGGCCCGCGCTGGAGGTTCGCCAACCGGTACGAATTGAAACTCCGGTGCGCAACAGCGACCGCACCGTCGGGGCCATGTTGTCCGGCCAGGTCGCCCGCCGCTACGGTCACGCCGGCCTGCCCGACGACACCATCCACGTCCGCCTGACTGGCAGCGCCGGCCAGAGCTTCGGCGCGTTCCTGGCGCGGGGCGTTACCCTGGAACTCGACGGCGAGGCCAACGACTACGTCGGCAAGGGCCTCTCTGGAGGCCGGATCGTGGTTCGCCCCCCGGCCGCCAGCCACCGCCGCGCCGAGGATCACATCATCGTCGGCAACACCGTGCTGTACGGCGCCATCGCCGGCGAATGCTACGCGCGCGGCGTGGCCGGCGAACGCTTCGCCGTGCGCAACTCCGGCGCTCTCGCGGTAGTGGAAGGCACCGGCGACCACGGCTGCGAGTACATGACCGGCGGCGTGGTGGTGGTGCTGGGGCCGACCGGCCGCAACTTCGCCGCCGGCATGAGCGGCGGCATCGCCTACGTGCTGGACGAGGCCGGCGACTTCGCCCGCCGCGCCAACAAGGCCATGGTTGCGCTGGAACCCTTGAACGATGCCGAGGAAACGCTCGATGTCCAGAGCCTGCGCGACGACTGGCGCAGCCTGGCTCGAGCCGAACTTCCGGAGGACTGGCTCCGTCACGATGCTCGGCGGCTGCAAATCCTGGTCGTTCGCCACCACCTCCACACCGGCAGCGAGCCCGCCCGCCGGGTGCTGGAACATTGGCACGAGATGCTGCCGAAGTTCGTCAAAATCATGCCGCTGGATTACCGCCGGGCCTTGCAGAACTTGCAGGCCAAGGCCCGCGCCGCCGCCCGGCGCGACACCGAAAAAACCGACTTGGTCGTGGGAGCGTGAGTCATGGGTAAACCGACTGGTTTTTTGGAAATCGCCCGCCACGAACATGGCTACGCCCCGGTTGCGGAACGGGTCGCGCACTTTCGCGATTTCGTGGTTCCCCTGCCCGAATCGGGCGTGCGCGAGCAAGCCGCCCGCTGCATGGATTGCGGCATCCCCTATTGCCATCGCGGCTGCCCCGTTCACAACATCATTCCCGACTGGAACGATCTGGTCTATCGCGACAACTGGCGCGAGGCGCTGGAGGTGCTCCACTCCACCAACAACTTCCCGGAGTTCACCGGTCGCATCTGTCCGGCCCCGTGCGAGGCCTCCTGCACCCTCAACTTCAACAACCAGCCGGTCGCCATCAAAGACATCGAGTGCGCCATCATCGACAAGGGCTGGGCCGAAGGTTGGGTCACGCCGCAAATCGCCGCCCACCGTACCGGCAAGCGGGTGGCGGTGATCGGTTCCGGTCCCTCTGGGCTGGCTTGCGCCCAGCAACTGGCGCGGGCGGGGCACGACGTGGTGGTGTTCGAGAAAAACGACCGCATCGGCGGTCTTCTGCGCTACGGCATCCCCGACTTCAAGCTGGAGGTGGGGCTGATCGACCGCCGCTTGGCCCAGATGCGGGCCGAGGGTGTGGAATTCCGTCCCAACAGCCACGTCGGCGTCGACATCCCGGCCCGCGCGCTGCTGGCCGAGTTCGACGCCGTGGTGCTGGCCGGCGGCTCCGAGCAGCCGCGCGACCTGAACGTACCGGGCCGCGAACTGCATGGCATTCATTTCGCCATGGATTTCCTGACCCAGCAAAACCGCCGGGTGGCGGGTGCGAAAATCGGCGGCGGGGAGATTCTGGCAACCGACAAGGACGTGGTGGTTATCGGCGGTGGCGATACTGGATCCGACTGCGTCGGCACATCGATCCGTCAGGGCGCGCGTTCGGTGACCCAGTTGGAAATCATGCCCAAGCCGCCGCTGCACGAGAACAAGCTGCTGACTTGGCCAAACTGGCCGCTGAAGCTGCGCACCTCCACCTCCCACGAGGAAGGCTGCGACCGGGACTGGGCGGTAACCACCCAGCAGTTCGTCGGCCAGGACGGGCGGGTGACCGCGATGCAAATCGCGCGGCTGGAATGGCGCGAGAGCAACAGCCGGCAGATCATGGTGGAAGTCCCAGACAGCACGCTCGAAGTCAAGGCCGATCTGGTGCTGCTGGCGATGGGCTTTATCCATCCGGTCCACGCCGGGATGCTGGAAGAACTGGGCGTGGCGCTGGACCCGCGCGGTAACATCCGCGCCGGCGAGGACGACTACCAAACCTCGGTCAACAAGATCTTCTCCGCCGGGGACATGCGGCGCGGGCAATCGTTGGTGGTCTGGGCCATTCGCGAAGGGCGGCAGTGCGCCCGCGCGGTCGATGAGTACCTGATGGGCAGCTCGGAATTGCCGGTCTAAGGTTGTAGAGTTTTTTTGCGTTATGGAATTTCCCCTCCCTGGCCAGGGAGGGGAAGCGCGCGGCGCAAGGGTGGGTAATTTACTTAGTTCTTTTCAAGTTATTCTACAAATTGTATCATTAGCTTGTCGCTGAAAACGCGAGCCACATCTCCTACCCCACCCTCCCAGGGAACCTTGCCGAACAACAAATCGCTTGGCTTTTCCTCCCTATGTCAGAAGGGTATTGTGGCAGGGAATGAAATAGTTGCGTTTTTTGACGACCTATGAAAAACAGCTTTCAAACTTCAGCGAAGAGGGTTTAGCAATGAGCAGATACCCGTATAGATTCGTGATGGGGTTGCTGTGCGCCATGTTGATCACCGATGTCTGCTTGGCGCAGTGGGCTGGCGTTGGGCCACGTTGGACTTACAACGGCCGGGAAACCATGTATGTTGGAATTCTTCAAACAACCGGCCAGGAGGGGTTCTCGTTTGCTTATGCATGGGGGCCCTACGGTTCCAATGGAGCCATAGAAATGTGGCCGGATACGTATTTTAAATCTGGATATGTCGCTGTAAAAAATCCATCCAATGCTTCGGGGACAGTTGCGATTTTAGATGTTGCAACCAGCGATGCTGGCTACGCGGGGTTTTATGATAGGTACCTCGAGCCAACTGTCACAATAAGCACTGTGTCTTCTGATCACCTTTCAGGTGGTATATGGGTTTCGGACAACCACGCGACACCCGTGTACTCAGCAGGCATCAATGGTCGAACAGGCGACGTATGGGGAAGGACGAAAAGCTTTATTGTACCTCACCCCAAAAATGAGAATTTAATGATTAGATACACAGCGCTTGAAGGTCCAGAAGCGGCAATTTATGCGCGCGGCACGATCAACTTGGTTTCTGGAAATGCTTACGTAAGCCTACCGGAACACTTCGCGGCGATGGCCAATCCTTCCTCGATCACGGTCAGCCTGACTCCCCGCGCCGCAGAATCCAAGGGGGTTGCTGCAATCGAAGTTACCGGACAGGGATTTAGAGTTGTCGAGCTTTTCCAGGGAACCGGTAGCTATTCGGTCGATTATCTCGTCCATGGGCTTCGCAGTGGTTACGAGAATCAAGAGGTCTATCTCTCCCGGACCAGGGAAAATCAGGCTTTATCCTTTACCTCTGAAGGCAGAACTCCCAGCGAAAGCTTTGAGGATTATTTGCCATCAAGCGGACCTCATCAGCCAAAAACTGGTCAGAAATGACCTGATAATGAGTTAAGGGGAGCAACCCGGGGATAACTCGGGTTGCTAAATTAAAAGTGAGTAGCTTGCCAGATGCGGAAATAAGAACAACTATAATTGGCGCTATCCTAACCTTGGCGCTTATGATACTAATTCGAACAGCCTGGATTAGCGATGATGCGGCTATCACTGTACGAACCGTCCTTAATTTTATTCATGGCTATGGTCCTGTATTCAATATCGACGAGCGTGTTCAAGCTTATACCCATCCCTTATGGTTTCTGCTGATCTCAGCACTATCAGTAATCTTTGGGAATCCTTTTTATACCATATTCGTATTGTCTATTACCATCTCCTTTTTTGTGTTCTGGTTATTAATTTCACAGGCCACCAATTTCTATGCTGGATTACTTGCAACAAGCGTTTTAATTCTTTCCAAAGCCTACATGGATTTTTCAACGTCAGGTCTTGAGAATCCCTTATCGCATCTGCTTGTTATTGCAGGGATAATTTTTAGTTATCGATCTGTTGAAAATGACCGCATTTACGACCAGATTATCTGTTTCCTCTCGTGTTCACTTCTTTACCTTAGCAGACCCGATCTTCTAGTTTTGATAGGCCCTTTTTTCCTGGTTGTATTGTTCAAAACTTACCGTTCTCTAAAAAAAACCATCCAAATCCTCGCTATCATTAGCTTTCCGGTTTTAATTTGGACCGCATTCTCCCTAATTTATTATGGATTCCCTTTTCCTAATACTGCCTATGCCAAGCTGGGCACTGGTATAAGCTTGTTGGAGAGTGCAAACCAAGGTTGGTTTTACTTTCTTGATTCGGTTTCCCGTGATCCAATAACGCTCCCGACAATCGCGCTGGGATTGATAATTGGGTTTAAATCATCAGTTATCGGCTTCTCTCTTGCTTTGGGATGTGTTTTTTACTTAGCATATATAGTTACTATTGGGGGCGACTTTATGTCAGGGCGCTTTTTCACACCACCACTCTTGGTAGCCGCCATTATCTGCTCCCGCTCCAGCCTTTCAATATTTCAGGTAAAAATCCTTGCGATAGCAACCGGGTTGCTAGGTCTAGCAAATATCAATGCTAATCTATTAAGTGGGTCATTCTACCCTCATAATAATAACCAAATAATTTCTTTAAGTGGAATTGCAGACGAACGCGGTGGCTATTTCCAGCAACGTGGGCTATTATTATCAGCTAGAAGTTCTTTTTACTACCCGGAATGGGGTGACAATGAGATTAAGACAGTCATAATAGCCTGTGGAGGCATAGGTTATGCCTCTATAAATAGTGGACCATCGACCCATTTTATTGACGAGTGCGCCCTTGCGGATCCGCTACTTGCCCGACTTCCCGCTCAGTATAACCCTAAATGGCGCATAGGTCATTTTATACGCCAGATACCTACCAATTATATGGAAAGTGTTAAAAAAGGAGTTAATTTACTTGCGGATTCTACGACTAAAAAATATTATGATTCAATTCGAGTTATAACGCGAGGTCCCTTGTTTGAGCGTGAAAGACTTTATGAAATTCTACGCATCAATCTAGGCTTAGTGAAAAAACCTGATTGGGATTTATATAAATACCGGTTAATCCCACCATCCTCGTCAGGCTAATAATTATTAGTTAATATGACACTCCTATCTAATTTGTAGAATCATCGCTTTTGAACAACCCCGGCGCTACGCGCTACTCCTCCTTATCCAAGGATGGGAAATGCCACAACCTGTATAGGATCGCTATAGTAAAAATCCCCTGGCAAAAAAACAGGCTCGCGGTCTTGACCAGACCGCGAGCCTGTTTTGCTTTTATGGGAATCTTCGAAAGCTAACCTTTTTCCAGCTTCAGCCGTTGCGCCAAATCACTTTGCGTCATCGCATACAACGCATCCAGCAACGCCACTTGCAAACTTCCTGGTCCCGCCGCCCGCCCTGCCGCGATTTCCCCCGCCACGCCGAACACAGCCAGCCCCGCTACCGTTGCGACCAGCGGATCGCGCTCCACCGCCAGAAACGCCCCGATGATCGCCGTCGCCGAGCAACCCAGCCCGGTGACGCGCGTCATCAGCGGATGGCCGTTGGCAATCGCCGCCACTTGCGTTCCGTCGGTCACGTAATCCACCGCGCCGGTGACAGCGACCACCGCACCAGTTTCCGCCGCCAGCGTTCGTGCCGCATCCACCGCGGTCTCCGAACCTTGCAAGCTGTCCACTCCCCTACCCTCGCTCGCCTGGCGAGCCAGCGTCAGGATTTCCGAACCGTTGCCCCGAATCACGTTCGGCCGCAACCGCGCTAGCGCGCCCGCCGCCGCGCGCCGGTAGGGCGTTGCTCCCGCTCCCACCGGATCGAGAATCCAGGGTACGCCCGCCGCTCGCGCCCGCATGGCCGCCAGCCTGCACGCCGCAATTTGCTCCGAGTACAGCGTGCCGATATTGACGACCAGCGCTTGGCTGAGAGAAACGAAATCCTCCACCTCATCGCAGGAATGCACCATCGCCGGCGACGCGCCCAGCGCCAGCAGCGCATTCGCGGTGTTGTTCATCACCACGAAATTGGTGATGTTATGCACCAGCGGCTGCCGCTCGCGCACCGCGATCAACAAGCTCCAGATGGCATCGGCACTCGTTGTCATCGCTACACTCGCCCGTACAGCGCCAACAAATGCCGATAATGCTCGGCGACGCTTGGCTTGACTTGCTCCCAGCGGAACCGCCAGCGCCAGTTGCCCTCCGCGATACCTGGCCGGTTCATCCGGTCCTCGCCGCCGAGTTCCAGCAGGTCCTGCATGGGCACGACCGCCAGCCGCGCTATCGAGGCAAACGCCGCCCGCGCCAACAATTCCGGCATCCGCTCCGCTCCGCCGCCCAGATAATCGAACAGATGCGCCCGGGTCCGCTCGTCGAGTTCCGCGAACCAGCCCAGCGTCGTGTTGTTGTCGTGCGTGCCGGTGTAAACCACGGAATTGACAATATGGTTGTGTGGCAGATAGGGGTTGTCGGCCCCGCCGCCGAAGGCGAAATGCAGCACCTTCATGCCCGGGAGGCCATGGGTATCGCGCAGCGCCTCAACCTCGGGCGTGATGATGCCCAAATCCTC
The DNA here is from genome assembly GCA_008933795.1 of Candidatus Contendibacter sp. Taxonomy (GTDB): domain Bacteria; phylum Pseudomonadota; class Gammaproteobacteria; order Competibacterales; family Competibacteraceae; genus Contendibacter. The sequence continues at coordinate 49,092 of WBUJ01000002.1, forward strand.
GGCCACCAGCGGTAAGCCGCCGAACTCCGCCCGCAACGCCCGGAACAATTCATCGCCCGGCGCTTGCCGCCATTGTCCCACTACCGCCGTTTCCGCGCTGGCGGGAATTTCCCAATACGCTTCCAGCCCCCGGAAATGATCGATGCGCAAGAGGTCGAATTGAGTAAGTTGCGTGCGGATGCGCTCCTTCCACCACTGGAATCCATCGGTCCGCATCCGCTCCCAGGCGTAATGTGGATTGCCCCACAACTGACCGGTGGCGGAGAAGTAATCCGGCGGCACCCCGGCCACCACGGTTCTCCGCCCCTCGCCATCGAGCAAAAACGCCTCGCGCCGCGCCCACACGTCCGCGCTGTCGTAGCCGACGAACAGTGGAATATCGCCGAACATCAGAATGCCCCGCTCGTTGGCGCGACGCTTAAGTGTTGTCCACTGCTGGTAAAACAAAAACTGTTCGAACTGGGCTTGGACAATAGCATCGGCGGATTGCCGCCGCGCGGTGGCTAGCGCATGAGGCTGGCGATCGCGCAACTCGCGCGGCCAGTCGAACCAAGCCCGCTGCCCCTGCTCCGCTCGGATTGCCTGATACAGGGCATAATCGTCCAACCAATGTCGATGCTGGCTCAGAAAAGCTTCGTGGGCGCCGCGTTCCACCTCGCCCCGCTTCCGAAAGCCGTGTCTCGCCTCGTTCAAGCGCCGCTGGCGGTACGCCCAACCGTCCTCGCCAGAACGCGGCCCACCGTCGGGGCTCAGCCAGCCTGCCTCGATCAGCGGCTCCAGGGCAATCAATCGGGGGTTGCCCGCATGAACCGACTGCGCCGAATACGGTGACAGGTCGTCGTGGGTCGGTCCTAGCGGCAACGTCTGCCAGACCGTGAATCCGCAATCCGCCATGAAGTCCACCAGCCGATGGGCGTCCGGCCCCAGATCGCCGTTGCCATGGCCGCCCGGTAGCGAGGTTGGATGCAATAGCAATCCCGCGCGCCGGCGGTTGAAGGGCGAATCTGTGCTCATCGTAATTGACTCCTTGAATTAACGAATTTTATTGGTTGAACGAACTGAAGAAAGGTCAAAGACGCCATTTGTTGGTTTTCGGCCTCCCTGGCCTCAACGAATCCGATGCAACTCCTGCCCCAGCATCTCGCGCGTGATCAGCACCACACCCTTCTCGGTGCGATAAAACTGCCGCGCGTCCTCCTCGGCATTCTCGCCGACCACCGTGCCCGGTGGAATGACGCAGCCTCGGTCGATGATCACCTTGCTCAAGTGACAATAGCGGCCGATATCCACCTGTGGCAACACCACGGCATCTCGTAACTGCACGAAGGAATGCACCTGCACCTGCGGGAACAACAGCGAGTGATTCACGTAGCCACCCGAAATGATGCAACCATCCGCCACCATGGAATCCACCGCCATGCCTCGCCGTCCGTCGTCGTCGAACACGAACTTGGCGGGCGGCAATTGTTCCTGATAGGTCCAGATCGGCCAGTGCTCGTCGTACAGATTCAACTCCGGATCCACGCCGACCAGTTCCATGTTCGACTCCCAAAACGCATCCACGGTGCCCACATCGCGCCAGTAGCTCTGCGCCTTGGTCTGCACGTCGCGAAACGGGTAGATCATCACTCGATGCCGGTCCAGCAGGCGCGGCAGCAAATCCTTGCCAAAATCGTGGCTGGAATCCGGGTCTTCGGCATCCTCAATCAACTGTTCGTACAGGAATTGAGTGTTGAATATGTAGATTCCCATCGATGCGAGCGCCACGTCATCTCGGCCCAATAAGGTTTCCGGCGTTTGTGGTTTTTCCACGAACCGGACCACTTCGTCGCGGTCATTTGTCGTCAGCACCCCGAATTCGTGCGCCCGCTCGCGCGGCACCTCGATGCCGCCGATCGTGATGTCCGCCTTGCTTTCCACGTGAAGCGCCAGCATCGGGCCATAATCCATCTTGTAGATGTGATCTCCGGCCAAAATCAACACGAATTCGGGCGCGTGGTTGCGGATAATATCCAAATTCTGGTAGACCGCATCGGCCGTGCCCTTGTACCACGAAGCTTCGTCGATCCGCTGCTGGGCCGGTAATAATTCCACGAATTCGCCGAACTCGCCACGGAGGAAACCCCAGCCGCGCTGGATGTGCTGGATCAGCGAATGCGCTTTGTACTGGGTCAGCACGCAGACTCGCCTAATTCCAGAGTTGATACAATTGGATAGCGGAAAATCGATGATCCGATACTTGCCGCCAAAGTGCGTGGCTGGCTTGGCGCGCCACAAGGTAAGCTGCTTGAGTCGACTGCCTCGCCCGCCCGCTAGAATCAGCGCAAGCGTCTCCCGAGTCAGGCGGCTGACAAAACGTGAGGTGATGGCGGTGCTCATGCGTTTAACGTTCCTCTCTGCTATGCTGATCCAATTTTCGAGCCTGGCGGTTCGAACGGCGCGCTCGCCCCGCCGAGGACAAGGCGACCACGGGTAGCGAAGGGATGCTCGAAGCGTTGATCGACCTTAAGCATAGTCGGTTTCAATCTATGGTTTTGGCCACTCCCGGTGTTTTGACCGGGATGATCGAAGTACGAACGAACGAATGTGATACCCCACGATTTTGATGACGCCCCCTGAACATAGCGATACTCCTCAAAACTTGGACGCATCCGCCGTCGATCGGATCATGACCGATGCCGCGTTGCTGCACGCGGGTCTTCACCCCGACCCATTCGCGGTGCTCGGTCGCCGCAATCGCGGCGACCGAGCGATCATACGGGCGTTCCTGCCCGGCGCCCAACAGGCGCGCTTGCCCGATATTGATCAGCCACTGTGGCGATTGGCGGATACCGATCTGTTCGAGTGGCGCGGCGCTGCTGACGTGCTGCCGCTGCATTACCGGCTGGCTTGGATCGATGTCGCTGACCGCGAGCAGGTCACTCATGATCCCTATAGCTTTTCTCCGCAGCTTAGCCTGTACGATCTCCACCTGTTTAACGAGGGGCGCCATCTGCATATCCATCGAGTGTTGGGCGCGCATCTGCGGGTGGTGGATCACATCGCCGGGGTGCTGTTCGCGGTTTGGGCGCCGAACGCCGCTCGGGTCAGCGTGGTGGGCGACTTCAACCAGTGGAACGGTCTACGCCATCCCTTGCGTCGCCGAGGTGGCGTCTGGGAACTGTTTGTTCCCGACGTGGACGCGGGCTCGCGCTACCAGTTTGAGCTTCAGGTTCGGGAGACGGGCGAGCGGTTGCGCAAAAGCGATCCCTATGGTCGCGGGTTCGAGCAGCGTCCGGCCAACTTTGCCCTGGTGGTGGAGGATACACCCTATCCATGGCGTGATGAGATTTGGATGACCCGGAGGCGGCGATGGAATTGGACACGCGCTCCGCTGGCAGTCTACGAAGTCCATCTGGGTTCCTGGCAGCGGGACGAACGCGGTGACTATCTGGATTATAAGGAACTGGCGCGACGCTTGGTCGCTTATGTCGGTTCGCTGGGCTTCACCCATATCGAATTGATGCCCCTCACCGAACATCCTTTGGATGCCTCTTGGGGCTATCAGCCGACTGGGTACTTCGCCCCAACCAGTCGTCATGGTGGTCCGCATGATTTCCGCTGGCTCGTGGATTACTGTCATCAAGCGGGTATCGGCGTCATTCTGGACTGGGTGCCCGGTCACTTTCCCAAGGACGCGCATGGTTTGGCCCAGTTTGACGGTACCTATCTTTACGAGCACGAGGATCCGGACCGCCGCGAGCAGCGGGGTTGGGGTACGCTGGCGTTCGACTATGGTCGAAATCAGGTGAAGAATTTCCTGCTGGCCAGCGCCTGTTTCTGGTTGGAGGAATGTCATTTGGATGGCCTGCGGGTGGATGCCGTCGCATCCATGCTATACCTGGATTATGCCCGTGAGTCGGGCGAGTGGGCGCCGAATCTATTCGGCGGCAACGAAAATCTGGAGGCGGTTGCCTTCCTGCGAGAACTTAATGATGTCATTCATCGTCGTTATCCGGGGGTTCTGATGATCGCCGAGGAATCCACGGCTTGGCCATTGGTGACTCGGCCTTCCTGGATGGGGGGTTTGGGATTTGGCATGAAGTGGAATATGGGATGGATGCACGATATCTTGGAGTATTTATCGTGTGATCCGGCTTTGCGTCGTCATCATCACGAACTATTGACTTTCGGCCTGCTGTACGCTTTCACTGAAAACTTTATGCTACCTTTGTCTCATGATGAAGTTGTGCATGGTAAAGGTTCTTTGCTATCCAGGATGCCGGGGAATCGCTACCAGCGATTTGCTAATCTGCGTTTGCTTTACCTTTATATGTGGACTTATCCAGGTAAAAAATTTTTATTCATGGGCAATGAACTGGCGCAGGAACAGGAATGGGATTTTTCTTCGATTCTCGACTGGGAGTCGCTAAGTCAGCCGGAGTATCGAGGGATACAGATGCTGGTTCGCGATCTTAATCATCTTTATCGGTCGATAGCAAGTCTGCACGATTCTGAATTTTCTCAGGAGGGCTTTGAGTGGCTGGATTGCCATGATGCCGCCCGGTCGGTGGTAGTCTATTTGCGCCGTGGTGGTGGAGATGATCCTGTCTTGGTGGTTCTGAATTTTTCGGCGGTAGTGCGTTTGGATTATCGTGTGGGGGTGCCACTCTCAGGATTTTATCAGGAGGTTCTTAATTCAGATGCTGGAATTTATGGTGGCGGTGGCGGTAGCGTGGAAAATGGTATGGTGCATGCTGAGTTAATACCGTATTTTGGGTATCCTTGCTCGCTGGTGCTGGACTTGCCGCCATTGAGTGGTCTGGTGCTAGTTTCTCGTAGGGAATATTTTGATGGTTGAAGATCGGCTATGGATTGAATTTAAAAGTTGCTGCTGATTGATTGATGGCCAAATCTTTATGGAGTCTGCCGTGAAGTTGCAACAGCTACGCTATCTAGTTGCTATTGTTCGTAATAATATGAATATCTCCGCTGCGGCGGAGAGTCTGTATACTTCTCAACCAGGTATTAGTAAACAGTTGCGGTTGCTGGAGGAAGAACTGGGTGTTGAATTGTTCAATCGCAATGGTAAGCATCTGACCGAGATGACCCCGATCGGGCGGCAGATTATTATTAAGGTGGAGATTATTCTGCGTGAGATCAATAATATCCAGATCTTGGCTGAGGAGTACCGCGATGATCGGCGTGGTAGTTTATCCATTGCCACGACACATACTCAAGCTCGCTATGCTTTGCCGCCGGTTGTCAAACTTTTTCGGGAGCGTTATCCGGCAGTAACTTTGCAGATTCATCAAGGTTCTCCGACACAGATTGCTGAGATGGTGCAGTCTGGCGAGGTGGATTTTGCGATTGCTACCGAGTCCTTGGAACTGTTCGAGGATTTGGTGATGATGCCTTGTTATGTTTGGCAACGCTGTGTGTTGGTGCCGTGCGAACATCCGTTGGCTGAACTGGGTCAACTGACTTTGCAGGATGTTGCTCGGTATCCGCTGGTGACTTATGTATTTGGTTTTACTGGCCGATCTCAGTTGGATGAGGCATTCCGGAATGCGCAGTTGAGGCCTGTGGTGGCTTTTACCGCAACTGATGCGGATGTGATTAAAACTTATGTCCGTCTGGGGATGGGAGTTGGTATTGTTGCGCGGATGGCTTATGACCCGAGACAGGATCAGGATTTGGTGCGACTGGATGCGGGCCATTTGTTTGCGGCTAACGTAACTAGGATCGGGTTTCGGCGCGGTATGTTTTTGCGGTGTTATATGTATGACTTTATTGAGTTATTTGCTCCTCACTTGACTAAGGAGCGGGTGCGGATGATAGAGCGGTTTCAGACTTCGGAGGAGATTGATGCATTGTTTGAGGGGGTTGAGTTGCCGGTTTTCTAGTGGTTGTTTTTGGTGTGTTGGTGTTGAGAACTCTCATGATGATGATATAGAAAGGAATATGGGTGAAACCCTCGCCAGTCACTGTACGAATGGACTTGCTGGCCAGTTTCGAGGCAATGCTGGCTCAGTTGGATACCTTCTGCATGGCAGTTCGTCAGGATGGCGCCTTGCCAGCTTGGGTATCGCGCACCGAGATGGAATTGGTGGAAAATCTGGATATGCGCCTTAAGGCGATCCAACTTTATCGGGCTCTTTGGTACGAGGATAGTCAGGATGGTCGGGAGACACTAACCTGTCCTGGCATTGTCGGTGTTACTTTGGAAACCTTGACTGCTGCTCATGTTTGTAATGCTGCCAAGGATGAATTCAAGGCGACCGTGCTGGCGCTGAAAGGTCTTAACCGAGCTGAAATGAATGATGCGATGGCCGATTTGCATCGGCGGTGGGAAACCGTGGCAGTGGCCATGCGGCGCATGGGCGCGGCTCGTTTGAATTTGAAACAAGCTTACCGGCATATTCCTCTGCTGGAGCGGCGCCCGCTCAAGATTGGCTTTACTTGGTCCAAGCAGGGTCGCGTGATTCAGCGCACCAGTGTGGCTGAAGCTCGCCGCTTGTTGGAACAGCGGGTCGAAACACCACAGGTTCGATTGGAATTGCGACGTCTGGCGGAAATTGGTGGGGATGAACCATTGGCGCGCGTTCGTGGAGTTTGTCCGCATTTACGCGCTAATATTGTTTTTGCCGAGTTGGAACGTGGTTGTGTATCGCGTCGGTTGATGCAAACTCCCCTACCGATTTTGGTGCCTTTACGGCGTGATGAGCGGTTGCCTGAATTCGTGGCGGTGGCGCTGGAACCCCCACTCAATCCTCGTCTACGGCGGGCGGATGTGCGGATCGAGGACGAACCTTTTTTACCTTCGATTCGAATTTATCGCTATCGTGAGCCTTACCGTGTTGAATCAAGATGATGGTATAAATTCACTTTGAATGCCAAAACCCACCACTTGCCGCAAAATCGCCTAAAATTGTCTGAAACGATTCCTCCAAAAATATTTTAAACCCCTCAGGAGACTCCCCCCATGTCCGCCCGCGCTCGCGTATGGCCCGGCAATCCGTATCCCCTCGGCGCCACTTGGGATGGCAAGGGCGTCAATTTCGCGCTATTTTCCGCCCATGCCGAGAGAGTCGAACTATGCCTGTTCGATTCTTCGGGCCAGCGCGAGATCGAGCGCTTGGCCCTGGCCGAGAATACCGACCAAGTCTGGCACGGCTATGTACCGGGGCTGTGGCCGGGCGCCTTGTATGGCTACCGCGTCTCCGGGCCCTACGAACCGCAGATCGGCCATCGCTTCAACCACCACAAACTGCTGCTCGATCCCTACGCCAAGCAGTTCTACGGCGCGCTGCACCTGCGCGACGAACACTGCGGTTACCAAGTGGGCCACCGCGACGCCGACCTGTCCTTCGATATCCGCGACAACGCCCGCGACATGCTCAAATGCGTGGTAGTGGACACCCGCTTCAATTGGGATAGCGATCGCTCGCCCGAAATTCCCTGGTCGCGGACCCTGATCTACGAAACCCACGTCCGCGGCTTCACCATCCGTCACGAAGGCGTGCCCCACCATCTCCGCGGCACCTTCGCCGGCCTTGCCCATCCTGAAATCATCAAATATCTCCAGTCGCTCGGCATCACCGCCGTGGAGTTGATGCCCGTCCATGCCTTCGTGGACGACCGCTTTTTGACCGATCGTGGGCTGCGGAATTACTGGGGTTACAACACCCTGTGCTTTTTCGCCCCGGAACCGCGCTACCTGAGCGGCGGCGATCTGGTCGAGTTCAAAACCATGGTCAAGCGGTTGCACGACGCCGGCATCGAGGTGCTGCTGGACGTGGTCTATAACCACACCGCCGAGGGGGACCAGATGGGTCCGACTCTCAGCTTCAAGGGTATCGACAACGCCTCCTACTACCGGCTCCTCCCTGGCGACCGCCGCCACTACATCAACGACACCGGCTGCGGCAATACCCTGAACCTGATGCATCCACGGGTGTTGCAGATGGTGATGGACAGTCTGCGCTACTGGGTCAACGAAATGCACGTGGATGGCTTCCGTTTTGACCTGGCGGTGACGCTGGGCCGGGAGGAATACGGCTACGACCGCGCCGGCGGCTTCTTCGACGCCATCCGTCAGGATCCCGCCATGTCGCGGGTCAAGATCATCGCCGAGCCGTGGGACATCGGTCCCGGTGGTTACCAGCTCGGCGGTTTTCCCGCCGGCACCGCCGAATGGAACGACCGCTTCCGCGATACCGTGCGCCGGTTCTGGCGCGGCGATGACGACATGCTATCCAAACTGGCGCCCAACCTGCTCGCCTCCAGCGACTTGTTCGAGCATGATAGTCGGCGACCGTGGGCGACGATCAACTACATCGCTAGCCACGACGGTTTTACCCTGGCCGACCTGGTCAGCTACAACGAGCGCCATAACGAGGCCAACGGTGAAAATAACCGCGACGGCCACCCGTCCAACTTCAGCAACAACCACGGCGTCGAGGGGCCGACCGCCGATCCCGCCATCAGGGAAATGCGCTTGCGCCAGCGGCGCAACATGCTGGCCACCCTGCTGCTGGCCCAGGGCACGCCGATGCTGCTGGCCGGCGACGAGTTTGGTCGCAGCCAGCGCGGCAACAACAACGCCTATTGTCAGGACAACGACATCAACTGGCTGGACTGGGATATCCCGCCCGAAGAAGGGGAGTTTTTCGGTTTCGTCCGCCGTCTGATCAACCTGCGCCAGGAACATCCGGTGCTGCGCCGGTCCCGTTTCATGCACGGCTTGCAGATTTCCAAGACCCATGGATTGCACGATATCGACTGGATCAGCCCCGGCGGCGGCGCCATGAGCGACTACCACTGGCAGGAACCCAAGGCCCGCTGTTTCGGCATGCTGCTGACCGGCAACGCCGGCGAGTACTTTACTGCCGATGGCTATCCCGAAACCGACGATGCCATGCTGGTTATTTTTAACGCCAGCCCAACCGCGGTCCCGTTCCGTCTTCCCACAGTGCGCGACGCCAGTCACTGGCGCTGCCTGCTGGACACCACTCGACCGCAGTTGACGCCGGGTGAATTGCTGCTGGAGGTTGGCGACGATTTTCAGATGGAATCCTGGGCTGTCACCGTGTTCGCGCTGGTCCTGGCCAACCCGGATTGAGTTTTCTTTTAATAACTATTTGCTATTTTAATAGCATTAAATATTCTTTTTTATTATTTATCATGCCGTCTATAGTCGCCGACTGTCCGGCCCGGTTTATCCGGCGCCGGACATTGTTTTTCATCACTGTCCATGGAGTTCCGATGGCGCGCGCAATCCCGCCCTACGTCATGGCGGCTCCGACGGCGGCACTTCCGCGTGTGGACCGCATGGGTCGTCTCGCATGACGCCGCGGCTTCGCCAACCCAGCGTGTTGCCCGGTTTCGGCCTGACGCTGGGTTTCACCATCGGCTATCTGAGCTTGATCGTGCTCGTCCCTCTGGCGATGGCTTTCCTGCGCGCGCTCGACCTGAGTTGGGACCAGTTCTGGCAGGCGGTCACCGCGCCCCGGGTGGTTGCCTCGTACCGATTAACCTTCGGCGCCGCCTTCCTGGCCGCCGCCTTCAACACCGCTTTCGGCCTGATCGTGGCCTGGGTGCTGGTGCGCTACCGGTTCCCCGGTCAGCGCCTGGTGGACGCTTTGGTGGATTTACCGTTCGCCCTGCCCACTGCGGTGGCCGGCATCACCCTGGCTACGCTCTATTCCAGCAATGGCTGGATCGGCCAGTACCTCAAACCGCTCGGGCTCAAGGTTGCCTTCACTCCGCTGGGCGTGATCGTGGCCCTGGTCTTCATCAGCCTGCCGTTCGTGGTGCGCACCGTGCAGCCGGTGCTTGAAGATCTGGAGGCCGAGGTTGAGGAAGCCGCCGCCAGCCTGGGGGCGGGGCGCTGGCAAATTTTTCGGCGCATCATTTTTCCAGCGGTTCGTCCGGCGTTGCTGACCGGCTTCACCCTGGCCTTCGCCCGCGCCATCGGCGAGTACGGCTCGGTCATCTTCATCGCCGGCAACCTGCCGATGGTGTCGGAGATCACCCCGCTGCTGATCGTCGGCAAGCTGGAGCAATACGATTACGGCGGCGCGGCGGCAGTGTCGGTGGTCCTGCTGATCATTTCCTTCATCCTGCTGTTGCTGATCAATCTGCTTCAACGCTGGAGCCGGATGCGGATCAGTGGGGAGACGGCGTCGTGAGCGACCCCGCTCCCCGCGCCCCGGTTTCCGCCGCCACTACCGAACCCCGATTCGTCCGCGTGGTGCTGGTGACCGTGGCGCTGAGCTTCCTGACGCTGTTTCTGTTCGTGCCGCTGGCGGCGGTGTTTTACGAGGCGCTCCGCAAGGGAATCGGCGTCTACTTGGCCGCCATCGCCGATCCCTACGCGCTGGCCGCGATCCGTCTGACCCTGCTTAGCACCGCGATTGCCGTGCCGTTGAACATAGCGTTCGGCGTCGCCGCCGCCTGGGCCATCGCCAAGTTCGAGTTTCGCGGCAAGAGCGTGCTGATTACCCTGATCGATCTGCCGTTCGCGGTCTCGCCCGTCATCGCCGGCATGATCTATGTGCTTCTGTTCGGCGCTCAAGGCTGGTTGGGGCCGTGGCTAGGCGAGCACGGCATCAGGATCATCTTCGCCGTCCCCGGCATCGTGCTGGCCACCGTGTTCGTCACCGTGCCGTTCGTCGCCCGCGAACTGATTCCGCTGATGCAGGCTCAGGGCATCGACGAGGAGGAAGCCGCCATGGTGTTGGGCGCCAGCGGCTGGCTGACCTTCTGGCGGATCACCCTGCCCAACATCCAGTGGGGCCTGCTCTATGGCGTGGTGCTCTGCACCGCCCGCGCCATGGGCGAGTTCGGCGCGGTGTCGGTGGTGTCTGGCCACATCCGCGGCCTGACCAACACCCTGCCGCTGCACGTAGAAATTCTTTACAACGAATACCAGTTCGCCGCCGCCTTCGCCTGCGCCTCGCTGCTCACCCTGCTGGCGCTGGTCATGCTGGCGCTCAAGACTCTGATCGAGCGCCGCGCCCTCCGACAACAGCGCTCCGCGGGGGCCATGGAAACCTTATGAGCATCGAAATTCAAAAATTGCACAAACGCTTCGGTGCGTTCGTCGCCCTCGACCACATCGACCTGAGTATTCCACCCGGCCAACTGGTCGCCCTGCTCGGCCCTTCCGGCTGTGGCAAAACCACCCTGCTGCGCATCATTGCTGGCCTGGAGATCGCCGACCGTGGCCGGGTGCTGTTCGATGGCGAGGACGCCACCCGCCGCCATGTTCGGGAGCGCGGGGTTGGCTTCGTGTTCCAGCATTACGCGCTGTTCCAGCACATGACCGTGTTCGAGAACATCGCCTTCGGCCTGCGGGTGCGCCCGCGCGCCGTGCGCCCGCCCGAGGCGTCCATTCGCGCCAAGGTGAACGCGTTGCTGGACTTGGTGCAGATGGGCTGGCTGGCCAACCGCTACCCTAGTCAATTGTCCGGCGGCCAGCGCCAGCGCATTGCCCTGGCCCGGGCGCTGGCGGTGGAGCCCCAGGTATTGCTGCTCGACGAACCGTTCGGCGCCCTGGACACCAAGGTGCGCAAGGAACTGCGCCGCTGGCTGCGCCGCCTGCACGACGAGTTGCATATCACCAGCGTGTTCGTTACCCACGATCAGGAAGAAGCCTTGGAAGTCGCCGACCAGATCGTGGTTATGAATCGCGGTCGCATCGAACAGATCGGTTCGCCCCAGGAGGTTTACGATGCGCCGGCCACTCCTTTCGTCTATCAGTTTCTCGGCAACATCAACTTGTTCCACAGTCGGGTTCATGCGGGCTGGGCGCGAGTTGGCGGGCTACGGGTGCGGGTGCCCGAGTACGGCGATACCGAACACGCGCCGGCCATGGCCTACGTCCGGCCCCACGACATTGATCTACTGCGCGAACCTGAGGACGACGACACCACGCTGGCGGCTACGATCAGCCGGGTGTCCCAGTTGGGTTCGCTGGTGCGGCTGGAACTGATCCAATCGCCGGACGGCGAAATCGCCGAGGTGGAAATGACCCGCGAGCGCTATGCCGCCGATCCGCTGCAAACCGGCGATCTGGTGTTCGTCAAACCGCGCCAAGTGCGGGTCTTCCTGCATGATAACCCCAGCGTTGCTCCACCGATGCACTGGAGCGGCGACGGCGACGGCATTTGAGCGGGCGACCGCTTCCGCCAAGCTACCTCCGGCCCGTCCGGGTCATCCATCGACATGAACCTTTTCGACCAGATCGCCGAGGCCCGGATTCAGGAAGCCATCGAACGGGGCGAGTTGCGCGACTTGCCTGGCGAAGGCAAACCGTTGCGACTGGATGACGACTCGGCGATCCCCGAGGAATTGCGCGCCGCTTACCGGATTTTGAAAAACGCTGGCTTTCTGCCGCCGGAACTGCAATTGCGCAAGGAAGTACGCGAGGCCGAGCAGCTTTTGCACCAGTTGCCGGAGAGCGAGCGCAGCCGCGCCCGCGCCCGCCTGGAATTGTTGCAATTGCGGTTGGCTGCTAGCCGCCGCCAACCGATCAACCTACTGCTGGAGGATCACTACCGGCAGCGTTTGCTGGAACGTCTAGATCCTACCGACCGTTATTCGTCATGAGTGAGATGAGCAAGGATTATATAGCGCTCCTATTCCAGTCGTGGAATTTCCCCTCCTTTCAGATAGGAGCGCTATAGTGTCCTAGATGATGATATAAGAACGGGTAAAACCTCATCGCCTGGGCGTGGAGCCGTCCCGCCCATCAGGATAAATTCTCCTCTTCTCCGGCATCGGAATCCTCGCTCTCGGGATGCAGCACCATCACCCGATTCGGCGCAAATTCCGCCAATTTCATGGCAGTTTCGCGCGGCGCCAACGGAAAATCAAACTCGTCGCGGTCGCCGCGCAGGATCGCCAACCGTCCCATGGCCAGCGCCTTACGCTGCGACGGAGTCACCCGGATGGCGCGGATCCAGTGGCCATCACTATCGAGAAAGTTGTAGAAGATCTCAGCTTGGGGATCGTTCAGCCGGTGGCTGTCGATCAATTGGCGGGCGCGGGCGATCAATTCCCGCTGCTTTTTCTCGGCCTCGCGCTCCAGATTGAGTCGGCGATCCTGCTCGCGCTTGCGGGCAGCCTCCGCCTCGGCTTGGCGGCGCGTTTCCACCTGTCGCGCCGCTTCCTCCGCCGCCAAAGCCTGGTTCTTCTTGCGCTGGTGGTCTTGTTTGCGGCCATCGGAATCCAGCTTTTTAGCCTTATCCGCCGATACCAATCCCGCTTTCAGCAATTCGTCCCGCAGCGACATAGCCTGCTTGCTCCCCCGTCACGCTCGCTCTGTTCAGTTCAGTACAAAATCCGGGTTCGGATCGTGCCGGCCACTTCCTCAAGCCGTTTCTTGAGTTGCAGCGTCTCGGTGCGCTCGCCGCCATCCACGTCGATCACCACGTAACCAATCCGGGGGTTGGTTTGCAGATACTGCCCCGCGATATTGATGTGCTGTTCGGAGAAGATGGCGTTGATCTGCGACAACACGCCGGGCTGGTTGCGATGGATGTGCAGCAGCCGGTGCTTGCCGGGATGTTCGGGCAAGGCCACTTCCGGGAAATTCACCGAACTGACCGTCGATCCGTTATTGCTGTACTTGATCAGTTTGCCCGCGACCTCCAAGCCGATGTTCTGCTGCGCCTCCTCGGTGCTGCCGCCGACGTGGGGCGTCAGCAGCACATTATCGAACCGGCGCAACGGAGAGACGAATTCCTCGTCGTTCGCTTTCGGCTCCACCGGAAACACGTCGATGGCTGCCCCCGCCAGATGCTTAGCCTCCAAGGCTTGCGCCAAGGCGTCGATATCCACGACCGTGCCGCGGGCGGCGTTGATCAGTCGGGCGCCCGGCTTCATCCGCGCCATTTGCTCGGCCCCGATCATTCGCCAGGTTTGCGGGGTTTCCGGTACATGCAACGTCACCACGTCGGCGACTTCCAACAGCAGGTCGAGCGACGGCAGCGGTTGGGCATTGCCCAGCGCCAGCTTGGTTTCGATGTCGTAAAACACCACCCGCATTCCCAACGCCTCGGCCAGCACCCCAACCTGGGTGCCGATGTGACCGTAGCCGACGATGCCCAGACACTTGCCGCGCACCTCGTGCGAACCGGTCGCGGTCTTGATCCAGCCGCCGCGATGTGTCGCGGTGCTGCGCTGGGGGATGCCGCGCAGCAGCAAAATGACTTCCGCCAGCACCAACTCCGCCACGCTGCGAGTATTGGAAAACGGGGCGTTGAACACCGGAACGCCCCGTTCCTGGGCGGCGTCGAGATCTACCTGATTGGTGCCGATGCAAAAGCAGCCGACCCCGATCAGGCGGGGCGCGTGTTCGAAGACCCGAGCGGTCAACTGGGTGGCGGAGCGAATGCCGACGAAGTAGCTATCGGCGATGGTTTCCAGCAACATTGATTCCGGCAAGGCTTTTGAGTGAGATTCGATGTTGGTGTAACCGTCCGCCTGGAAGGCTTCCACGGCGCTGGCATGAACGCCTTCCAGCAGCAGGATCTTGATCTTGCTCTTGTCGAGTGAAGTCTTGCTCATGGGTGCGCCCGCTTCGCCGGTGATAGAATGAGGCTGGATATTATCTCTCCGGTCGGGGCTGGCAACCATCCCCTTTTCTCTCGAAGCGACCTTTGCCGATGACCATGCACACTTCAAGCGAAACCGCCGCCCTGCTCGACGGCATCCGCACCTTCATCGAACCGGCCCACGTTCGCGTCGATCCCGACAGTTGCCTGAATTACGGCCGCGACTGGACCCGGCTGTACGCGCCGAATCCACTGGCAGTGGTGCTGCCGGGTAATGTCGAGCAGGTGAGACAACTGGTGCGGTACGCTAACGAGCATCGATTACCGTTGGTGCCTTCGGGTGGCCGCACCGGCCTGAGCGGCGCGGCGGTGGCCTGTCGCGGCGAACTGGTCGTCTCGCTGGAGCGGCTGAACCGGATTCTAGATTTCGACCCAGTGGATCGCAGTGTGACCTGTCAAGCCGGCGTGGTGACCGAAGCCGTGCAGAATTTCGCCCGCGAGCAGGGTTTGTACTACCCGGTGGATTTCGCCTCGCGCGGTTCCAGCCAGATCGGCGGCAACATCGCTACCAACGCCGGCGGCATCAAAGTCGTGCGCTATGGCCTGACCCGCGACTGGGTGACGGGGCTGAAAGTCATCACGGGTCGCGGCGATCTGCTCGACCTGAACCGGGGATTGATCAAGAACGCCAGCGGCTACGATCTGCGGCATCTGTTCATTGGCAGCGAAGGAACGCTGGGGATCATCGTCGAGGCGACCCTGAAGCTGACTCGGCCCTTGCATGAGCCGAGCGTGATGGTGCTGGGCGTGCCGGACCTGAATGGGATCATGGCGATTTACGGGCTATTGCGCGGCAAGCTGGAATTAAGCGCCTTCGAGTTTTTCTCGGAGATGGCGCTGCGCCATGTCCTGAAAAAGGGTTTGCACCGCCCGTTCGATACCGAAACGCCCTATTACGTCCTGACCGAGTTCGAGAACCCGGACGGTTTGCAGACCGACGAAGCGTTGGCGCTGTTTGAGCATTGCGCCGAGCAGGGCTGGCTGGCGGATGGCGTCATCAGCCAGAGCGAAACCCAAGCCAAGGAGTTGTGGCGGCTGCGCGAGGACATCAGCGAATCCATTTCCGAACATCAGCCCTACAAGAACGATATCGCGGTGCGTATTTCGCGGGTGCCGGCGCTGCTGGCGGAAATCGACGGACTGCTGGCGCGGGAATATCCCGATTTTGAGGTGCTATGGTACGGCCACATCGGCGATGGCAATTTGCACATCAACATCCTCAAACCAGCGAGCATGGAATCGGCGGCGTTCGCGAAACAATGCGGAACCGTGAGCGAGCATCTATTCGCGGTGTTGCAACGCCACGGCGGCAGCATTTCCGCCGAACACGGCGTCGGCCTGACCAAGAAACCGTATCTGCATTACACTCGCGACGAGACCGAGATCGGCTATTTGCGGGCGATCAAGCAGGTGTTCGATCCGAACGGCATCATGAATCCGGGGAAGATTTTTGACTGATCAAGCCGAGATTCCGATCGAACGCCAGCGCCGGCGCACGTTGGAACCGACGGTAAAACAGGCTATCGGCTTTCATCGGAAATCGCAGTCACCCCAAACACCCTTGCCCGTTCCAGCACGCCCGCTGCCCAGCGCCGATGGGTGGCGGGTTCGCAGAACGCATCGTGCGTCCTGAACACCGCCGCCGCGTCCGCCGCCAGCACCGCCGAGGCCATGTCGTAGTCCTCGCGGGAAACCCGGTAGCCCTTTTCGATCACCGGGATTTGCGCGGGATGAATCGCGGTCTTGCCGACCAGGCCATGCTGCAAATCGGCTTCCACCTCGCGCGCCAGCGTCTTCGGCGCATCCAGATAATCGAATACCGGCGCGCTCAGGCGATACCCCGCCGGATGGAAAATGCACACCAGATCGGCGATCACCCCGCGCAGCGGCGTGTCATAAATCGTCGCGCCGCGCGCCCGGCGGATGCCGAGCAGATTCAGCAGATCATTACCACCGATGCGCAGACCCAACACCCGATCGCGCAATCCGCTGTCCTCCAGCCGGTCGCGCAGCAATTCCATCCGGCGCCGATCGAACGCCTCAGCGGTTTCCAGAATCGGCAGCACGTAATGGCCGTGACAGTCGTCCCAGGCCCGCAGCCAGTCCCCCAGCGTATGCGGGTCGAGCTTGGGCAGCGCGAAGCCTTGCACCCGCTCGATGCCGTCCATCCGCAGCAGCAGCCGCAGCACCGCTGGATTGCGGGGGCGGATAAAACGTAGCAGCGGCCCCGGCTCCAACTCCGGCAACAGCGCCGCCAGATGGTCCAGCGCCTGTTTCAAATCCCGCTCATGCACTGCGTCTTCGGTACAAAAAATCACCGAGCGCAATTCCGGCAGCTTCCGACCGCTGGCGATGGCCACCAAATCCGGCCGGGTCGTCGGCACGTACAGCGAAGCGCCCAGCCGCATCGCCGACAGCGCCGGTTGGGGTTCGTGTGGGCCGTGAACGTGACTCGGCTCCGCGTGGTGCAAGGCGCGAAAATCGATGGGAACGACGCTCATGACAAATCCTTGATCAGGGCGGTGGCCTGGAGGGGCATGGCCGGATCGGCCACAACGGGAATTTGTTTTTCCCCGGCCAGCAACCGCAGATGTTCGACATCGGGATGCTCGGGATCGCGCAGCAGCAACAGATCGGGCAAACGGCGCAGCAATACCCGCGTGGCCTCGGCCACGCCCGGCTTGATGAAGTTGCGGTCGGCAACCCGGTAACGGGCATGGACGCCCGCCAGAAATTCCAGCATCAGCCGACGGCGCTCCGACCGCCGGTCGGAATCGTAGCGGACAGCCTCCGGTTCGACGTGGGTGAAATACCCGGCCACTTGGTCGAGAAACCAGCGGGAACGGTCGTGCGGCGCGAATTCAGCGTAGAACACGCAGCCGTGGAAGTCGTCCGGGCCGATGGCGGCATTGAGAATCGAGCGGCTGGTCAGCCCGGACACGGTGGCGTTCAGGATGCCGCTGGGAATGGCGTAGTCATCATCAGTCGCCGCCACGTCGGCGACGCCGCCGATGTCCGACACCACATGCAGCGATTCATCCAACGGTTCCGGCTGACGCGCGTTCCAACGACGCAGGGCTCGCCGCAACTCCTCGGCGATGACGCCCTTGGCGGTCCAGCCATCCACGAACGCCAGCCCCGCCGGCTCCCGCCCCTCCCGCCGCAAGATGAATTTCAAGGCATTCTCGTCGATACCCCGATCCCGAATGATCGAAATGGAATAGTGGCGAACATCCACTCGACCCAGCCCGCGCAAGGCCCGGGCCAACAGCGCGCCGACCGGCGTTCCAGCCCGCGCCAGCGACGCCACGGTGATTTGCCGGGGCCGGGTTTTCAGCAGATGATCAGCCAACGACATGATTTCTTTCGCAAAACGCCGGGCGTAGCGCGCGGTCAGCGCCTCGAACAGCGATAGATAACGCGGATTCGGCACCCGCTCCGGCGCCAGCAGTTCACTGTAATGGCGCTGGCCGGATTGAATCCAACGCTCCTTGGTCGCCACGTCCACCCTATCCATACCTATCGGCTTGAGCAGAAACACGGCGTCCTCGGGATGGTAGCTGCCAGAAAAAGGAGTCATCGGGTTCGGGAAAGCCGGGCATCGTTCATCAGGGCGATCCCTGTGGGTTTGTCGAGCTTCAAGTTCGTTCAAGCTTCAATAGGATAAAGCAAGTAGGATAAACAAAATATTTCCGTCCAAGAAAGGCTGATCCAGAGATGTCCCAGACCCTGGAAATCGAACGGCAAGACAGCGTGGCGACGATCTGGCTCAACCGTCCCGACCGGCACAACGCTTTCGATGAAACCCTGATCGCGGAACTCACCGCCGCCTGCCAGGCGCTGGAGGCCGATGAAGCGATGCGGGTGGTGGTGCTGGCCGGGCGGGGCAAAAGCTTTTCCGCCGGGGCCGATCTGAACTGGATGCAGCGCGCCGCCGGCTACACGGTTGAGCAGAACCTTGCCGACGCCCGCCAACTGGCTACGATGCTGCGCACGCTGGCGGAACTGCGCAAGCCGACCATCGCCCGGATACACGGCGCGGCCCTGGGCGGCGGCATGGGGCTGGCGGCGGCCTGCAATCTCTGCGTCGCCTCTACCGCCGCCTCTTTCGCCACGTCGGAAGTGCGCTTCGGCCTCATCCCCGCCACCATCGGCCCCTACGTGCTGCGGGCCATCGGCGCACGCCAGGCGGCGCGCTACTTCCTGACTGCCGAACGCATCGCCGCCCGCCGCGCCTGGGAACTGGGGCTGGTGCATGAACTGACGGAGCCGGACGCGCTGGACGCCAGGATTCGGGACATCGTCAACGCGCTGCTGGCAGGCGGTCCCCAAGCGCAAGCAGCGGCCAAGGATTTAATCCGCGCCCTCGCCGACCGCCCTGTAGATAACGCCCTGGTGGAAGACACCGCCCAGCGCATCGCCCGCATCCGCGCCACGCCAGAAGCCAAAGAAGGACTCAGCGCCTTTTTGGAAAAACGCTCGCCGAACTGGATGGAGTCCTGACCATGTTCAAGAAAATCCTGATTGCGAATCGCGGCGAAATCGCCTGCCGGATCGTCAAAACTGCCCGTCGTCTGGGCATCGCCACCGTGGCGGTCTATTCCGAGGCCGACGCCGAGGCCCGCCATGTGCGGCTGGCCGATGAAGCGGTGTTGATCGGTCCCGCCGCCGTCCGTGAGTCCTACCTGGCGGCGGACCGGATCATCGCCGCCGCCCGCCAGACCGGAGCCGAGGCCATTCACCCCGGCTACGGCTTCCTGTCCGAAAACGCCGATTTCGCCGAGGCCTGCGCCCAGGCGGGTCTGGTGTTCATCGGCCCGCCGCCCGCTGCGATTCGGGCCATGGGTTCCAAATCCGCCGCCAAGGCGCTGATGGAACCTGCTGGCGTGCCCTTGACGCCCGGCTATCACGGGGCCGATCAGACCCCGGCCCTGCTCCAGGCCGAGGCCGACCGCATCGGCTATCCGGTGCTGATCAAGGCCAGCGCCGGCGGCGGCGGCAAGGGGATGCGAGTGGTCGAAACCGCCGGGGACTTCGCGGCGGCGCTGGCGTCATGCCAGCGCGAGGCAGCCAGCAGTTTTGGCGACGACCGGGTGCTGGTGGAGAAATACGTGGTCCGCCCGCGCCACATCGAAATTCAGGTGTTCGGCGACGCGCACGGGAACTGCATTCACCTGTTCGAGCGCGACTGCTCGGTGCAGCGCCGCCACCAGAAAGTGCTGGAGGAAGCGCCCGCCCCCGGCATGACACCGGAACGTCGCGCCGCCATGGGTCAGGCCGCCGTCAACGCCGCCCGCGCGGTGAGTTACACCGGAGCCGGCACGGTGGAATTCATCGTGGATCAGGCCGGCCAGTTCTATTTCATGGAGATGAACACCCGCTTGCAGGTCGAGCATCCGGTAACCGAGATGATCACCGGCCTCGATCTGGTGGAATGGCAGTTGCGCATCGCGGCGGGCGAGCCGTTGCCGCTGACCCAGGAACAACTGGCGCTGCACGGCCACGCCATCGAGGCGCGCGTCTACGCCGAAGACCCCGCCAAGGGTTTTCTGCCCGCCATCGGCAGGCTGGCGCATCTGACCCCGCCGGAGGAATCGCTGCACGTGCGGGTGGATGCCGGCGTCGAAGAAGGCGACGAGATCACCCCGTTCTACGACGCGATGATCGCCAAGCTGATCGTCTGGGACGTGAACCGGGACCGGGCGCTGGCCCGGCTGCTGCAAGCCCTGGCCCAATACCGGGTTGTAGGCGTGGCCAACAACATCGAGTTCCTGTCCCGGCTGGCGGCCTGCCCCGCCTTCGCCAACGCCCATCTGGACACCGATCTGATCGAACGCGAGCGGGAATTCCTGTTCCCGCAGGAGCAGGACGCGCCCGACGAAGCGTTTCTGGTGGCGGCATTGGCCGAACTGCTGCGCGAGGCGCGGCAGACCCGGAATATCGCTCACGGCGATTCCGATCCCCGGTCGCCCTGGCGCCACCGTGACGGCTGGCGGCTGAACGCCAGCGCGACCCGCAATCTCCGGTTTCGGCTGGGCGATCATTCCCGAAGTGTCCAAGTCGGCTACCAGCGCGACAGCTACCGCCTGACCCTGGATGGTCGCGCCGTGCTGGCCCGGGGCGAGTTGCTGAACCCGCGCGGCCCGTTGCGGGTGGAACTGGACGGCCGCCGCATGGACGCCAGTTGCGTCGTGGCTGGCGAACGCCGCTATGTATTCCTCAACGGCCACACTTGGCCGCTGGCCCAGGTGGACCCGCTGCATTTCAACGCCGAAAGCAGCGGCCCCGAGGGCGGGTTGCTGGCGCCGATGCCCGGTACGATCATCGCCCTGCTGGCGCAACCCGGCGCGCGGGTGGCGAAAGGCGCCCCCCTGCTGATTCTGGAAGCGATGAAGATGGAGCACACGTTGAATGCCCCGGCCGCCGGCGTGGTCAACGGGTTCCGCTTTGACGTGGGCGATCGGGTCGGCGACGGGGTGGAACTGGTGGATTTCGCCGCCGAGCCGGACGCAAGCCGAACCGCCGCCGAAGTGGACTAAGGAACCGCCGATGTCTTTGCCAAGACAAGTCCGGATCGTGGAAGTCGGCCCCCGCGACGGCTTGCAAAACGAGCGGGAAATCGTCCCGACCCCGGTCAAGCTGGCCCTGATTGACAAACTGGCCGATGCCGGCCTCACCACCATCGAGGCGGGCGCGTTCGTATCGCCGAAATGGGTGCCGCAAATGGCCAACAGCGCGGCGGTGCTGGCCGGCATCCGTCGCCGGCCGGGCGTGAGCTACCCGGTGCTGGTTCCCAACCTGAAAGGCTTGGAAGCGGCGCTGGCGGCAGGCGTAACCGAAATCGCAGTATTCGGCGCGGCGTCTGAAACCTTCTCCCGCCGCAACATCAACTGCTCCATCGCCGAATCGCTCGACCGCTTCCACCCGGTGGTGGAATTGGCGCGGCAACACGGCGTCAAGGTGCGCGGCTACGTTTCCTGTGCGCTGGGCTGTCCCTACGAAGGGGACATCGCGCTGGAGAAGGTGGCGGAGGTGGCTGGCGCGCTGTACGCGATGGGCTGTTACGAAATCTCCCTGGGCGACACCATCGGCGTCGGTACGCCCGGCAAAACCCAGCGAATGTTGGAAGCGGTAACCTGGGAAGTGCCCATGGATTGCTTGGCCGGCCATTACCACGACACTTACGGTCAGGCGCTGATCAATATTTATGCCTCGCTGGAACTGGGCATGGCGGTATTCGACGCTTCCATCGCCGGGCTGGGCGGCTGCCCCTACGCGGCGGGCGCTTCCGGCAACGTCGCCACCGAGGACGTCATCTACCTGCTGAACGGCCTGGGGATTGAGACTGGCGTTGATCTGGACGCCCTGGTGGACGCCGCCGCGTTTATCGGCGAAGCGCTGAAACGGCCGCCCGCCTCGAAAGTCGCGCGGGCGCTGCTGGCCAAATCCAGCATCCATCATTGAAGGATGCAACCCCTAGCTGTGGAGACCCTTATGAGCGGACTGGATTTCAATCTGAGCGAAGAGCAGGAAATGGTCATCGAGACCGCCCACCGTCTGCTGCGGACCCTGGAACCTCGGCGCGACCGGCATCTCCAGATGATCTATGAAGAGCAGCGCTTTCCCGAAGAGGTGTGGGAAGCGATGGCGGAGGCAGGACTGCTCGGCGCACTGATTCCGGTTGAATACGGCGGCACCGGCTTGGGCTTGCTGGGGATGGCGCTGGCTTTGGAGGAATTCGCTCGCCACGGCCTGCCCAACGGTTTTTGCGTGCTCGGTTCCATGGCCGCCATGGCTCTGCTGCGGGGCGGTACGCCCGCCCAGAAAGCGCAGTGGTTGCCGGCCATCGCGGCAGGGTCCTGCAAATGCGCCTTTGCCATCACCGAGCCGGACGCCGGCACTAATACGTTCCGGATGCGGACCCACGCGGTGCGCGACGGCGAGATTTACCGCCTGAGCGGCAGTAAAGCCTGGATCACCGGCGCGGACGTGGCCGACTTCATCCTGGTAGTGGCGCGCACGCTGACCGAGGCCCAAATCGAAGCCCAGGGCTTGCCCAGGAGTGCGGGGCTGGGGCTGTTTCTGGTGAACGCCAACGCCCGGGGTCTGGAGAAACAGCGGATGAACACCATCGGCCTCGAAGGTTACCGCCAGTTCATGCTGTATTTTGACGAGGTGGAAGTACCGGTGGCCCAGCGCATCGGCCCGGAACACCGGGGGGCCGCCGTGCTGTTTCAGGCGTTGAATCCAGAACGCATCCTGATCGCCGCCGCCCTGGTCGGCCTCAGCGAGTTCGTCTTGACCAAGGCGGTCGCCTACGCCCGGGAGCGCAAGGTGTTCGGCGAAACGCCCATCGGCGCCTATCAGGGCGTGCAGCATCCGCTGGCGCGGGTCAAGATCGCCCAGGAAGCCACCCGTCTGCTCACCTACAAGGCCGCCTGGCTGTTCGACCGGGAAGCGCCAGAGGCCGGTCACTACGCCGACATGGCCAAGCACATGGCGTCGGAACTGGCCATTGCGGCAGTGGATGCCGCCCTGCAAACCCACGGCGGCAGCGGCTTCGTCCGCGATCAGCACCTGATTGATCTGTGGACCTCGGTGCGCCTGTTCAAAACCGCCCCGCTCAACAACGAGATGATTCTCAACCAGTTGGCCGAGCACCTGCTGGGACTGCCGCGTTCGTACTGAGTGCGCAGCGGTTCGACCGTTTAACCCACCCGCGCGGGTAACGCCATGTCCGAATCTGAACCCATCCTGATCGGCGTCGGTCAGGTCACTCGTCATCCCGATGACGGTGGCGAGCCGCTGGCTTCGGTGATCGATCTAATCAAAATTGCCGCCACCCGCGCTGCCATGGACGCCGGGCAACCGGGACTGCTCCAGCAACTCGATGCCATCCACGTCGTCCATGCGTTCAGCAATTCGCACCGTAATCCCCCGGCGGCGCTGGCGGCGGCGCTGGGCGCAACACCGGCTACGCTGGAGTACAGCGCCATCGGCGGCAACACTCCGCAGTGGCTGGTCAACCGCGTGGCCGACCGGCTCGCCGCCGGGCACAGCCGGATTGCCCTGCTGGCGGGCGGCGAACTGTTGGGCGGACGGAGCCTGACCCCCAGCGATATTGCCCGGTTCACCCGTCCCCAGGAACTGGACCTGGCGCCGGTCGGCGACAGCCGGTTTGGCAGTCATCCGGTGGAAATCGCCCATGGGGCGGCGCTGCCCGTGGTGGCCTACGCCATCATTGAAACAGCCCTGCGCGCCCGTGAACAACTGAGTCTGGCTCAGCATCGCCAGGCGCTCGGCCAGTTTGGCGCTACCTACAGCGCCGTCGCAGCGACTCATCCCCATGCCTGGTTTCCCATCCGCCGTTCCGCCGAGGATGTCGTCACTCCTTCGGCGGAAAACCGGATGATCGCCTACCCCTATCCGAAATATCTCACGGCAGCGATCAACGTCAACCAGGCGGCGGCGCTGCTTATGACGACGACCGCCACAGCCCGGACCCTGGGCATCCCGGAACATCGCTGGGTTTACCTCCACGGCGGGCAGGACGCGCACGATGAGTGGTTTCCGAGCCAGCGCCCTGATCTCGCCGATTCGCCCGCCCTCCGGGCCTGCGTCCGGGATGCGTTGGAGCAGGCCGGGATTACTCTCGACCAGATGGACTGTTTTGACTTCTATAGCTGCTTCCCCTGCATGCCTCGCCTGGCGCGACGCGCGCTGGGCCTCGCCAGCGATGATCCCCGGCCTCCCACTCTGACCGGCGGGTTGCCCTATTTCGGCGGACCGGGCAACAACTACTCCATGCACGCCATCGTCACCGCCGTCGAGCACTGTCGCCAGCGCCACGATGCGCTGGCCTTGATCACCGCCAACGGCTGGTATTGCACCAAGCATGCGGTCGGCATCTATGGCGGCGGCCCGCCCCGGCAACCCTGGTCGCGGACCGCATCCGAACATTTTCAGCAGCGCGTGGCGTTACCGCCGCCGCTAGCGGTGGATCCACGCCCGACCGGCGCTTTCACCGTGGAGGGCTATACGGTCGGCTTCGACCGCGAGGGCAACCCGCACACCGGCATCCTCTGCGGCCGCATGGCTAACGGACAGCGCGCCTGGGCGCAGACTCGACCCGGTGACCGGTCGGTTTTGGACGCGATGATGCGTCAGGAATGGGTCGGCCAAGTCGGACGAATCGTCGCCCGGCACGGCGAGGTTAACTTGGTGGGGTTTTAAGGAACGCCTGGTTATACCAATTCCCGGTAGATTTTAACTTTTACCGTGTAGGCTGGGATGAAGCGAAGCGAGTCCGAGCATCACTCAGCCGAATGCTGGGTCTCCGCTTCGCTCCAACCCAGCCTACCCATTTCAATTAAACCTATCGAGAAATGGTATTAGCTCTGTGGGTGGGCAGCGATCACCCGCCACTCCATAGCGAGCGTTTATGTGACCTCAGCCAGGATTCAAACCGGCAACAGCGTCGGCGGGCGCTCCTGCAAAATATCCTCCTTGCGGATGTGGACGCCGGCCTTGGTTTCCGGGTGGGTGAGAATATAGAACTGCTCGTTCTCAACCGCCGCGAACACGGCGCCGGCCACCTGCTCGGGCGCAACACCTTTCTGCACCGCCTTGTGCATACTTAGACCGGTCTTCGCGGTGACCGCATGAAGCTGGCTGGGGTCAGTGCGCTGATCGGCGTCGCGATGGCGCTCGGACTCGGCGATGCGGGTCTTGACCCAGCCCGGACACAGCACCGACGCCTTGAGCCTGGTCTTGCGCAGGGTCAGATCGTGATGCAGGCCCTCGGTCAGGGTCACCACGCCAAACTTGCTGACGTTGTACGCGGCCATCGCCGGTTGCGAGACCAGGCCCGCAACCGATGCCGTGTTGACGATGTGGCCTTCCTCGCCCTTTTCCAGCATTCTCGGCACGAACGCCCGGATGCCGTGAATCACGCCGTACAGATTCACCCCCAGCACCCATTCCCAGTCGGCGATGGTCGTTTCCCAAGCCGATTTGGCCAGCGCCACGCCGGCGTTGTTGACCAGCAGATGGACGTTGCCGAAGCGTTCGAACGCCCGCGCGGCCAGGGCCTCGACCTGCTCGGCCTTGGATACGTCCACCCGCACGCCTTCGACTTCCGCGCCGCTGGCGCGCAACGCCGCCACAGTCTCATTGAGCTTGGCTTCCGAAATGTCGGCCAGCACCAGTTTCATGCCCCGCGCCGCCGCCTGTTCGGCAATCGCCCGGCCAATGCCTTCCGCCGCGCCGGTGATGACCGCGACCTTGCCTTGCAGTTCTTTCATGGGAAGCGCCCTCGTTTAAACCAGCAGATAGCCGCCATCCACCGGCAGACAGGCGCCGGTGGTGTAGCTGGCGGCTGACGAGACCAGATACAGCACTGCGCCGGCCATCTCCTCCGGCTGCGCCACCCGGTTCGCGGGAACGTGCAGCAGCGCCTGCTTCAGAATCGCCGGATTCTTGATCAGCGCCGAAGCGAATTTGGTGTCGGTCGCGCCCGGCAGCAGCGCGTTGACCCGCACCCCCATCGGTGCGCACTCCTTGGCGAAGGCGTGCGTCATCGAAATCACCGCCGCCTTGGTGATGGAGTAGATGCCTTGGAGCAGGCCCGGAATCACGCCGTTAACCGAGGCGACATTCACAATCGCGCCGCCGCCATTCTTCGCCATCAACTTGGCGCCATTGGCCGACATGAAGAAATAGCCGCGAATGTTCACGTCCACGGTTTTCTGGAAGGCGTCCAGACTGGTATCCACGATGGGGCCAAAATAGGGATTGGCGGCGGCGTTGTTGACCAGGATGTCGAGCCGGCCGTGCTTCTCTTCTATAGCCTGGAAGAACGCGCCGATCTGGTCCATCTCGCCGATATGGCAACCAATGGCTTCCGCCGAACCGCCGGCGGCATGAATGGCGTTCACCACTTTCTGACAATCGGCCGGCTTGCGGCTGGACACGATCACATGCGCGCCCTGCGCCGCGAGAAGCTCGGCGATAGCCTGGCCGATGCCCCGGCTGGCGCCGGTGACCGCTGCAATTTTGCCGCTCAGATCAAAGGGATTGGGAGTCGTCATCATCAAATTCCTTAAGCTGTTCTCCCCTCTCCCGCTGGGAGAGGGGCAGGGGTGAGGGGGGTTAGCGATAGGTGATGAGCGCAGGCCGCCGCTGCCGTTCCAGATGCGCCTGGCTGTTGAGAGTGCTCAGGCTCACCCGGCCAGACCGATAGCGCAACTGAGTGACGCCGGTATTCACCAGCGTCCAGTTCAGTTCAAAAATCCGCTCATCGGGAATCGCCAGTACGGTTTGCAACAAGGCGGTGATCGCGCCGCCGGAGGTGAACACCCACACATCCCGCGCCGGGTCTACTGTAGTCATCAGCCGGTCGAGGCCCGCCCGGCAACGCTGCCGGAATGCCGGCCAGGATTCGCGGTAGTCGCCGTCATGCGCGCCCCCGACCCAACGGGCCACGGCGGCGGCGAACATCTGCTGAAAGGCGCGATGCGGGTGATCGGATTGCGTCAGAAAATGGCCGAGCGCGCCCGGTTCGGCCAGGTCTGGCCGGAAGCGGATCATGACTTCGTGGTGGTCGAACTCATCGAACCCCGCATCCACGATCCAGTCCTGGGTTGCCGGCCCCGCGCCGTAAGCGGTCAGGCACTGCTCGGCGCTCTGGCGGTGGCGGCGGGCGGTACCCAAGGCCACCTGGCCGAGGTCGAACCCGCAGTCCCTGGCCCAGCCGCCCAGCAACCGCGCCTGTTCCTCGCCCAGCGGGGACAGCCGGTCGTAATCGTCGGCCCCGAAGCTGGCCTGACCGTGACGAACCAGAACAATCGCGCCCATGCCCGCCCGCTCCACTTACCGCTTCGACGCGGCGATCAGCCGCTGGCAACGCTTTTCCAGATAGCGGCTGATGTGGCCGAAACCGGCGAAGGCAGGATTCTTGGTCTGGCCGTGGAAATAGCGGTAGTAAATCTGCTGCACGATCACCGCCAGCCGGAACAGGCCATACAGGGCGTAGAAATCGAAGTTGTCCACCCGGTAGCCGGTCTTGCTGCCGTAGTAGTCAATCACTTCCTGGCGGGTCAGCATCCCCGGCAAATGGGTCGGCTGGCGGCGCACCTGCTGAAACAGCGCGTCGTCGTCGGCCTGCACCCAGTAGGCCAGCGTGTTGCCCAAATCCATCAGCGGATCGCCGAGCGTGGCCATTTCCCAGTCCAGCACCCCGATCACTTCAAACGGATTGGCGGGATTGAGCACCACGTTGTCGAACCGGAAATCGTTGTGAATCAGGCAGGTCGCTACGTCATTGGCCGGCATCTTGTCCTTCAGCCAAGCCATGACGGCTTCAAAATCGCCCACGTCTTCAGTCTTGGCCTTGCGGTAGCGATCAATCCAGCCCTCGATCTGGCGGCGCACGTAGCCCTCGCCCTTGCCCAGGCTGTCCAGCCCGGCGGCCTGGTAGTCCACCTGATGCAGTTCGATCATCCGGTCAATGACGTTCAGGCACAGTTTGCGGGTGTCCTCGACGCTGAGGCTCAGGCCCTCCGGCAAATCCTGGCGGGGAATGATGCCGTTGATGCGCTCCATCACGTAGAAATCGGCTTCCATGACCGCCGGATCATCACAAGTGGCCACCACGGTCGGCACGTAGGGATAGACCGGCTTCAACGCGGTCATGATCCTGGCTTCGCGCAGCATGTCGTGCGCAGACTTGGCCTTGTGGCCGAACGGTGGCCGGCGCAGGATCAGGTCGCGATCGGGATAGCGCACCAGATAGGTCAGGTTCGACGCCCCGCCGGCGAACTGGCGAATCTCCGGGGTTCCGGCCAAGCCGGGCAGATGCGTCTTGATGAACGCATCCACCTTCGCCACATCGAGTTCCTCGCCCTTGCGCACCGAACCGGGTTGATCAATCAGTTGTTCCATGTTGCTCTCCAGGGTTGTGAGTTTTCAGACCGGCCGGGCGAACTTGGCTTGCTGCTTCTTGTATTCCAGCTTCGCAATCAGCTTGCGATGCACCTCGTCCGGGCCATCAGCGATGCGCAGCACCCGGGCGTAGGCATACAGCGCGGTCAGCGCGAAGTCATTGGACAGGCCGGCGCCGCCGTGAATCTGGATCGCCGCATCAATCACCTGCTGCGCCATGCTGGGCGCGACCACCTTGATCTGCGAAATCTCGCTCATCGCCCCCTTGACGCCGACCGTGTCCATCATCCACGCCGCTTTCAGGGTCAACAGCCGGGCCTGCTCAATCGCCATGCGGCAGTTGGCGACCACGTCGGGATTGCCACCGAGCCGCGCCAGCGGTTGCCCGAAAGCCACCCGGCTGAGCGACCGCTGGCACAGCAGTTCCAGCGCCCGCTCCGCTGCGCCGATGACCCGCATACAGTGGTGAATGCGGCCCGGTCCTAACCGACCCTGGGCGATCTCGAAGCCCCGGCCCGGCCCGGCGATGATGGCGTCCAGTGGCAGGCGCACGTTGGTGAAGCTGACTTCGCCGTGACCAAACGGCCCGTCGTAAGCCCCGAACACCGGCAGCATCCGCTCGACCTTGATGCCCGGCGTGTCCAGCGGTGCGAGCACCATCGAATGCTGGCGATGCTTTTCCGCCGTCGGGTCGGTCAGACCCATGAAAATCACCACCTTGCAGTGGGCATGACCGACGCCCGAACTCCACCACTTGCGGCCGTTCAGCACCACCTCGTTGCCCTCAATCGTGGCGGTGGCCTGCATGTTGGTGGCGTCGCTGGAGGCTACGGCCGGCTCGGTCATGCAGAACGCCGAGCGAATCTCGCCGGCCAGCAGCGGCTTCAGCCAGGCATCCTGCTGCGCCTTGGAGCCGTACTTGACCAGCACTTCCATGTTGCCGGTGTCCGGCGCATTGCAGTTGAAGATTTCCGGGGCCATCGGGGCGCGGCCGGTGATTTCGGCCAGCGGCGCGTAATCGGCGTTGCTCAGGCCGGGGCCATATTCCTCTTCCGGCAAAAACAGATTCCACAGGCCAGCAGCTTTAGCCTTGGCCTTCAGTTCCTCCATGATCGGCGGCTGTCGCCACTGGGTCCAGCCCGGGCCGTGAACGAGTTGCTGCTCGTAAATCGGCTCGGCGGGCATCACTTCCTCGGCCATGAAGGCGTTGAGGCGTTCGAGATAGTCGCGCGCTTTAGCGGAATAGGCGAAGTCCATGGGTTTGTGCTCTCGTCGGGGTATGGACGTAGAGTACTAACCTGGTTTTAATGAATCCAATGAATAGTTTTAATACTCTATAATTCATTTCATGCATATTAGCCGCATTGATCTGAACCTGTTCGTGGTGCTGGACGCGATCTACCGGGAAGGCAACATCACCCGCGCCAGCCAGGCGTT
>WBUJ01000140.1 GCA_008933795.1 Candidatus Contendibacter sp.
GTCGAGGACCGCCCGACAAAAGGGGCGTCGCGACCGGACCCAGCCCACGCCGACCCTCGCGGCGCCGGCGGCGCCGGTTCGGCGCGCTCCGGCGGCGCGCTCCAGCAATCCCTGGGAATCGCCTACTTCGACGGGGTTCAATCAGAAATGAAATTGACATTCTGGCCATTTTCGCGCCGGCGAGCCAACCCACCGGAAAACACGGTGGTGCGGGCGCGGTTTATTCGTACCGACATGCCAGGCAAGGGTGATCTTCGGCTGCGCTCGCCGTTGTGCCGGTTGGGTCGGATGCCGGACAACGACCTGTCTTTTAACAACAATTCGGTTTCCAGCCATCACGCCGAGATATATCACCTGCCCGATGGCACGTTTCAAATTTGCGATCTCGGCTCCACCAACGGCACTCGGGTGAATGGGCGGCCGATTCAAAGTCAGGTGCTGAACCATGGCGATGTGGTGGAACTGGGCGAGGTACGCCTGCACTTTCGAATCGATGGGTGAATGCGCCGAAGGTATCATCTGCGACTGTTGTCAGGAGAAATGAGATCCATGCCTCTTTATCGCGGCTTCTTTAAAAAGGGTCCAGCCACCCCCGAATCGCCGGTCGAACCCACCCGCCGCATCGTCCGTTCCGAGCCGGCGGAAAAGACGCGACCCGCCGCTGCGTCGACCGCACCTTCACCGGGCGTACCTTCGCCGCCCGCGCCCACGCCGGCCCCTGGTCGGATAGTCGCCTCCTCGGTCACCGAACCTCTTAGTGTGATGGCCGGCCCGGTCGTCGGCTGGCTGGCGATTATCGCGGGTCCAGGGCGCGGCCAAGTGCTGCAGCTCAGCTATGGCGTTAACGACATCGGTAGTGGGCCGAACGCCCGGGTTCGCCTGAATTTTGGCGATGCGGCCATCGCGGCTGACAATCACGCGGCGATCATTTATACCGCGCGGTCGCGCCGTTTTTATCTGGCGCAGTCAATCGCCTCGGAAACGTGGCTGAACGGTCAGCCCGTTCGGGAATCGGTGGAACTGGCGGGCGGCGAGACGGTGCGGTTTGGCCAAACTCAGGTGCGCTTCGTGCCGCTGTGCGGGCCGGGTTTCGACTGGCGCGATGGCGACTGACGCCGAGAAGGATGGGTAATATGGCGGCGTGGATGCACGACGAAGGCGCGGCGCAAGGTAGCCGTTCCCGGCAGGAGGATGACTATGGAGTCTTCGAACTGCCGCCGGAACTGGAAGCGGGCGACCTGTTGCTGGTGCTGGCCGACGGCATGGGCGGCGAACAGGGCGGAGCCCGAGCCAGCGCCCTGGCGGTGCGCGGCTTCGTGGAGCTTTATGACGCGGCGTCGGCCGCCGCCATCCCCGAACGCCTCGAACAAACCCTGGCGCGCGTCAACGAGCGGATGGCGCGGGATGTAGCCAGCGACCCACAGGGACTGCATGGCATGGGCTGCACCCTGCTGGCGGTGGTGCTGGCGGAAGAGGGCCTGTACTGGATCAGCGTGGGCGACTCGCCGTTGTGGCTGTGCCGGCATGGGCGATTGCGCCGACTGAATCAGGATCATGCCTATCGCAGCGTCCTGGCCTATCAAGTCAACAACGGGGAAATCAGCGCTGCCGAGGCCGCCCGCCATCCCGACCGCAACGCGCTGATCAGCGCGGTTACCGGCGCGGAACTGGATCTGGTGGATTTGCCGCGCCAAGCCTATCCCCTCGAGCCCGGCGACCAGATCCTGCTGGCCAGCGATGGCCTGTTGACGCTGAACGAGAAGGAAATCGCCGCGGTGCTGGGTCGCACCCGCACCGAGGACCATCCTTGCTCGCGGCTATTGGCGGCGGTGGCGGAGCATTGCAACCTCCGCCAGGACAACGTGACGGTGCTGTGGGCGCGGTCGGCGGCGAGTCGGCCCGCCGCGCCGTGGTGGCGTCGGTTCGGGATGCGCGCGTCGTTGCTGGCGGCCGTGCTGGGCGTGTTGGCGGTCGGCGGTCTCTGGTGGTGGCTGGCGCCAAGCGGCATCTCGCTGACGGTCAGCGCTGTCGTCGCGCCCTAGCCGAGCCAGTCGAGCAAATCGCTCGGCTGTTCCAGCAAACCATCGGCGCCCCAGTCCTCCGGCCGGTCCCCGGCGCCCAGGTAACCGAACCCGGCCACGAGGGTGATCATCCCGGCCCGGTTGCCCGCTTGCATGTCGCGCTCGGCGTCGCCGACATACAGCGCGCGATCGGGCGCGACGCCCGCCAGTTCGCAGGCATGCCACAGCGGTTCCGGGTCCGGCTTGCGCTTGTCCAGGGTATCGCCGCTGACCACGCAGGCCGCCCGTGGCCAGAGAGCCAGCGTTTTCAGCAGCGGTTCGGTCAGCCAGCCCGGCTTGTTGGTGACCACGCCCCAGGGGATGCCAGCGGTTTCCAGATGGGCCAGCACCTCGGCCATACCAGGAAACAACGTGGTATGAACCGCGATCGCCGCGCGATACAGTTCCAGAAACCGCTGATTCAGCTCGGCGTAGCGGGCGTCGTCGGGTTCCAGTCCAAAACCCAGCTTCAGCATCCCCGGCGAACCGTGAGACACGGTGGACCGGATGGCGGCGGGCGGCAGTTCAGGGTCGCCGCGCTCACGCCGCAGCCGGTTCAGGGCCGCCGCCAGATCGGGGGCGGTGTCCAGCAGGGTGCCGTCCAGGTCGAACAGCACGCAGGCGCGCGGCGGCGGGTTCATGCCGTCTCATCCGATTGGCAATGAACCATGTAATTGACCCTGACGCCCGGCCCCAGCCAGTAGCGCCCGGTCAGCGGGTTGTAATGCAAGCCGGTGATCTGGCGGAGCGTCAGCCCGGCGGCGCGAATCCAGCCGTCCAGCTCCGAAGGGCGGATAAACTTGCGGTAGTCGTGGGTGCCCCTGGGCAGCAGCCGCAGCACGTATTCCGCACCGATGATGGCGAATAAATACGACTTCGGGTTGCGGTTGATGGTGGAGAAGAACAGATGGCCGCCGGGTTTGACCAGCCGGGCGCAGGCCTGGATCGTCGAGGCCGGATCGGGAACGTGTTCCAGCAGTTCCATGCAAGTCACCACGTCGAAGCGGGCGGCTTCGCTTTCCGCCAGTTGTTCGGCGGTGGTGCGCCGGTAATCCAGTTTCGCGCCGGATTCCAGTTGGTGCAACTGGGCTACCGCCAGCGGCGCTTCGCCCATGTCAATGCCCAGCACCCGAGCGCCGCGCAGGGCCACACTCTCGGCCAGGATGCCACCGCCGCAGCCGACATCGAGCACCTGCTTGCCAGCCAAGTCGCCGACCCGTTCGGCGATGTAATCCAGCCGCAGGGGATTGATGTCGTGCAGGGGCTTGAACTCGCTGTCCGGGTCCCACCAGCGGCTGGCGAGCGCCTCGAATTTGGCGAGTTCCTGTTCATCCACATTGAGATGGGCGGTCGTCATGGCCTGGAGTACCTTAAAACGAGGGAGTTATGGAAGGGTTTGCTGGCGGCTTTGACTGGCGGGCGGCGCGATTTACGCCCGGTGGCCCGCCTGAATTTTGTCTCGCCAGCCGCGCGCCCGCTGGAGAATCTCATCCAGGTCCAGCGTGGTCAGGCGCCGGTCGGCCAGCAACCGCTGGCCGGCGACCCAAACATCGGTGACCTGATGGCGGCCAACGGCGTAGACCAGTTGCGAGATGGGATGGTAGACCGGTTCGGTTTCCGGCTGGCCGAGATCCACGGCGATCAGGTCGGCAGCCTTGCCGGGTTCGAGCGAGCCGATCTCATCGCCCAGTCCCAGCGCCCGCGCGCCGTTCAGCGTGGCCATGCGCAGCACCCGCGCGGCGGGCAGCACGGCGGGATCACCAGCCACGGCCTTGCCGAGCAGGGCGGCGGCGCGCAGTTCGCCGAACAGGTCGAGATCATTGTTGCTGGCCGCGCCATCGGTGCCGATGGCGACATTGACCCCCGCGGCGTCGAGCCGGGCCGTCGGGCAGAAGCCGTTGGCCAGCTTGAGATTGGATTCCGGGCAATGGGCGACGTGAGCGCCCGCTTGCGCCAGCCGGTCAATTTCAGCCGGTTCAAGCTGGGTCATGTGGACCGCCAGCAGGCGTGGCGACAACAGCCCCAGTTGTGCCAGCCGCGCCAAAGGGCGACAGCCGTGTTGGGCCTGGAAATCAGCGACTTCAGCGGCGGTTTCGTGGAGGTGAATGTGGACCGGAATCGCCAGGTCCGCCGCCAGCCGGCCAATTCGTTCCAGCGCCGGGGCCGAGACCGTGTACGCCGCATGGGGGGCAAAGGCGGTATGCAGGCGGGGTTCAGCCTGCAACGCTGCATGCAGCGCCAGCCCCTTGTCCAAATACTCGTCCAGATTGCGGGCGTAGGCGGTGGGAAAATCGACGGCGATCAGGCCCACGCAGGCGCGCATCCCGCAGTCCCGCGCCACGGCGGCGGTCACTTCCGGGAAAAAATACATGTCGTTGAAACAGGTCACGCCGCCGCGCAGCATCTCCGCCATAGCTAGCCGACTGCCGTCGCGCACGAAGTCAGGATCAACCCAGCGGGTTTCCGCCGGCCAGATATGATCTTGCAACCAGCGCATCAGCGGCAGATCGTCGGCGAAGCCGCGCAGCAGGGTCATGCTGGCGTGGGTATGGGCGTTGATCAGGCCGGGCAGCAGAACGTGGCGGTCGAAGTTGAGGCAGGTGGCCGCGTGGTAGCGAACCGCCGCTTCCGCTTGGGGCAGAAGCGCGAGGATACGGCCCTCCTCAATCGCTAGGGCATAATGCTCCAGAACTTGCCCTTCCGGTTCGACCGGTACGATCCAGCGGGCGTTAAGCAGGGTGGCGATGGGTTGCGGCATGGCGGGGATTCTCCGAACGGGGCGCGCGGATTATAACGGCGGATATTCGGAGCGCAAAAAAACGCCCCGGCGAACCGGGGCGCGGATCCAACAGGACAAAACTGCCCGCGAATTACTCGCGGCACATATCGGTGATGGTGGTGACCTCCACCCGGCGGTTCAGAGCACGGCCTTCCGGATTGTCCCTGCCATTGGGCAGGGTGTTGGGCGCGACCGGCTGGGACTCGCCCATGCTGCTGGCGCGGATCTTGGCGCCGGGCACGCTCTGGGAAACCAGATAGCTGGCCACAGTGTCGGCGCGGCGCTGGCCCAGTCGCATGTTGTAGGCGTCGGTGCCCTTGCTGTCGGTGTGGCCAACGACCTTAACCGTGGAAAGGCGCTCGGCCCGGTTGATGTCGGACGCCAATTGGCCGAGTCTGGCGCGACCCGCCGGCTTCAGGTTCGACTTGTCGAAGTCGAACAAGGCGTCGGTGCCCAGGGTGACCTTTTCGCAGGTCGGCTGGGCGGGTTCGACCGGCGCGCCGCCGCCGCACTCAGCCACATCCTTCTCCGCAGTCCAGTAGGGCGTGCGGATGCAGCGGCCATAAGGATCCTTGACGATCTTGTCCCAGGGATCCACGGCGTAGATGCAGCCGTACTTGTTGGCCGCGTGCGCGGGCAGGGCGGCGAACAGCACCATCGAAGCAGCCAGACCCAGGCTGAGCTTATGCAGTTTTACTTTCATCGGTATACTCTCCCAAACAGGCACTAAGAAAATTCTGTGCACGGTACGTCCAGACTTCGAATCGCGGGGACCGGGGTCGGTTAAACCGCGATCCTCCACTTGATCAGCATACCGGAACGGCGAACCGGCCGGTCATGATGTAATGATACAACGTTGTGTCAGAATTGCAAAAAATGTTGTGCCAGCAATAAATGCCCGCATTTTGCGCGTTATCTTGGCATTTTGGCAAGCAATTTTTTGTGATAATCCCGCGTAAATTCCGCTTGTTGCAAGAGCGCAACCGCCTTGGGTTGCGCCGGATGACCGCCAAATTGCCCACTGGATCCGATCGCCATGACCCCTCTCCATGATCGCGCGCGCGCCGTCGTCTGGCGTGAGGACGCCCTGGAACTGCTGGATCAGCGCCGGTTGCCGGGCGCGATCATTTATCGGCGGCTGACGGACGCGGCGGAAGTCGCCAAGGCTATTCAAGACATGGTGGTGCGAGGCGCTCCGGCGATTGGCATCGCCGCTGCCTATGGCGTCGTATTGGCGGCGCGCGCGCGCCACGTCGAGCATCCGCATCACTGGCGCGAGCGGATCGCGGCGGACCTCGCCCGGCTGGCCGCCGCCCGCCCGACCGCGGTCAACTTGGTTTGGGCGTTGCGGCGGATGGAGGGGGTCATCGCGGAAACGGATGGCGATCCGGTGGAACGGTTGCTGGCCGAAGCGCGGGCAATTCACGCCGAGGATATCGCTGCGAACCGTCGGATGGGCGAACTGGGCGCGGCGCTGTTGGGCGCGCGCGGGGCGGTGCTGACGCATTGCAATGCCGGCGCGCTGGCGACTGGCGGCTACGGCACCGCGCTGGGGGTGATCCGACGGGGTTATGAGCAGGGGCTGATCGAGCGGGTTTACGCCGACGAAACTCGACCCTGGTTGCAGGGAGCGCGGCTGACCGCCTGGGAACTGGCGCAGGACGGCATTCCGGTGACGCTGCTGGCGGATGGCGCGGCGGCGGCGCTGATGCAGCGCGGCAGGGTGCGTTGGGTCATCGTCGGGGCGGACCGGATCGCGGCCAACGGCGATGTCGCCAACAAGATCGGCACCTACGGTCTGGCGGTGGCCGCGCGCTATCACGGGGTACGGCTTATGGTGGTGGCGCCCACCTCCACGGTGGATATGCGCATCGCCAGCGGCGCGGAGATTCCCATCGAGCAGCGCGCCGCCGAGGAGTTGCTGACTTTCGGTGGCCAGCCGGTCGCCGCTGCCGGAACCGAGGTGTGGAATCCATCGTTCGACGTGACCCCGGCGGCGCTGGTAGATGCGCTGGTGACGGAGCGCGGGGTGGCGCTGGTGCCGGATGCGGAGAAGATGGCGCGGTTGATGGCGGGGGCCGCGTAAAGCTATGCCATGATCGGCCACATCCGTCGTATCGATATTCCATGGCCGATCAACGAGTTTTTTTGCCAAGGCGGAGCCTCGTCGCTTCTGGCGAGGTGCGGCCAAGTCATTCCAGTTTTGGCGGCGCCGAGCGCGCCCGTCGAACCTGCGGCAACAGCTCGCCCAGAAAATCCCGGTGGAACGCCGCCCAGATCAGAATCGGCGCCACCGCCGGCAGGATCAGATAACCCAGTTGATAAGCCAGCACCAATAATTCCCGCGTCAGCGGCGTGGTCCCCATTTGCGCGGCGATGGCGGGGTCCATGTCAAACACCAGCGCCTTGAGCGCCTCGCAGGCAAGGCCCCAGACCGGCACTGGAATGAGTAGCAACCCACCCATGGCCCCACGGTAAAGTTTTTCGCCCACCGGGGTCGGCGCCGCCAGGGTCAGCGCCAGCAGCAGCGGCAAGCCATAGGCGTACTTCAGCGCGTTGATCGCAAACACCAGTTGTCCCCGCGCGCCGGCCGGCGCTGAACCGTCCGCCGGCGCGGCGATGGCGAACCGCGTGACGATATCGACCGCCGCGCCCTGCGGTTCGACGGCGGCGATGGCGTGCGGGAACCCGTGGCTGAGGGCGAAGTGGGTCCAGCCCGCAACCGGCTTCAACAGCAGCGGCGCCAGGACGTACCAGAGCACGAACATCGGCGCCAGCCACAGCAGCGTGCGAAGAAGGAAACGATCAATCGGGCGGCGCGGCGTCATGGCGATGCGCCCCCGGCCGGCGCGGGCTGGTTTCCGCTCGCCGGCGCCGGCAGCATCCGCACCCACAGCAGGTAGACGATCAGGCCATCCAGCATGATCAGGGCCTGCCATAGATACAGGTGCGCCCACTCGAACCAGACCGGATTCCATTGCAGCAGATAGAACAGGCTGATGATCCGCGCCACGTTCAGGGTTTGAATGGCCAGAAAGCCCGCCGCGAGCCCGCCGAGCTTCTGTTTCCAACGGGCTGGCGTGGCCGCGATGGCGGCCATCACCACGATCATGGCCTCGACCCCGTTGCAGCCGGGCTGAATACTCACCGCCGCGCCCGTTTCGACATTGCGCAGCACGATGCCGTGCGCTTGCACCGTGCTGTCGAAGGCCTGAAGCACGACGGCGCTCACCTTGGCCACCGCCGCGGTGAACGGCTGGATGACCCAGGTCTGCACCGGCCCCAGCAGTTCGATGGTGAACAACGCCAAAAGAATCATCACGAACGTAATCAAGGGCATGGTGCGAGGATCCTGCGGACAGGCCGTGGTTTGGCGGGATGCGGGGGTGGGGTGACCACCGTTCGTCAGGGGCTCCGATGCGCTAGCTTAGCGCGCCACAATAACTTTTTCCCGTTCCGCGTTCCGTGAGGCGCGGTTCGGGCGCCCGACTGGGCGGATACGGTCGCGCCGCCGCCCGAATTCCCACCCCCGGCTGTGTTAAAATCTATCATTTCACGGCTGTCCCAGCGGCCGGGTCGGGTGCTGACGAGGGTTCCACATGACTGAAATCGCCAAAGAAATCCTGCCGGTCAATCTGGAAGACGAGATGCGGCAGTCCTACCTCGATTACGCGATGAGCGTGATCGTGGGGCGGGCGCTGCCGGACGTGCGCGACGGCCTCAAGCCGGTCCATCGGCGGGCGCTGTTCGCCATGAGCGAACTGGGCAACGACTGGAACAAGCCCTACAAGAAATCGGCACGTGTGGTGGGCGACTGTATCGGCAAATATCACCCACATGGTGACACTGCGGTTTATGACACCATCGTCCGCATGGCCCAGCCGTTTTCCCTGCGCTACATGCTGGTGGACGGGCAAGGGAATTTCGGCAGCATCGATGGTGACGCCCCGGCCGCCATGCGCTATACCGAAGTCCGCATGGCTCGCATCGCCCACGAGCTGCTGGCCGACCTCGACAGGGAAACGGTGGATTTCGTCCCCAACTACGACGAATCGGAACACGAACCATCGGTTTTCCCCACTCGCCTGCCCAACCTGCTGGTCAACGGCTCCTCCGGCATCGCGGTCGGGATGGCCACCAACATCCCGCCGCACAATCTTGGCGAGGTGGTGGATGCCTGCATCGCCCTGATCGACGACCCGGCGCTGACCGTCCGTAACCTGATGCGCCATATCCCGGGACCGGATTTCCCCACTGCCGGTCTGATCAACGGCGTCCAGGGCATTCGCGACGCCTACGAAACCGGGCGCGGTCGGGTCCAGATGCGCGCCCGCACCGAGATCGAAACCGACGAGGCGCGCAACCGGCAGGCCATCATCGTCACCGAACTGCCCTATCAGGTAAACAAGGCCCGGCTGATCGAGAAAATCGCCGAGCTGGTCAAGGACAAGAAGATCGAGGGCATTGCCGAACTGCGCGACGAGTCCGATAAGGACGGGATGCGCATCTACATCGAGCTGCGGCGCGGCGAAACCGCCGAGGTGGTGCTCAACAATCTATTTCTGCACACCGCGCTGCAATGCGTGTTCGGCGTCAATATGGTGGCGCTGGTCGAAGGTCAGCCGCGCCTGCTCAACCTCAAGCAGGTGTTGGAGGCGTTTCTGGCCCACCGGCGCGAGGTGGTGGTGCGGCGCACCGTGTTCGAGTTGCGCAAGGCCCGCGAGCGCGCCCACATCGTCGAGGGACTGGCGGTGGCGCTGGCCAACCTCGACCCGCTGATCGCTCTAATCCGGGCCGCCGCCGATCCGGCCGCCGCCCGGGCGGCCTTGCTGGAACGGCTGTGGACGCCGGGCTTGGTGACGGATTTGCTGGCGCGCGCCGGCGCGAACAGCTCGCGGCCCGAGGATCTGCCGGCGGAATTCGGGCTGAGCGCGGTCGGCTACCGGTTGTCGCCCACCCAGGCCCAGGCGATCCTGGAACTGCGGCTGCACCGGCTGACTGGCCTCGAACAGCAAAAGCTGTTGGACGAATATCAGGACTTGTTGCGCCGGATCCAGGATTATCTGGAGATTCTCACCGTGCCGGAGCGGTTGACGACGGTGATCCGCGCCGAGTTGATCGAATTGCGCGCCCAATACGCCGACGCCCGCCGCACCGTGATCCTGATCGACGAGCAAAACCTTAATCTGGAAGATCTGATCAACGAAGAAGCGATGGTGGTGACATTGTCACACTCAGGTTACGTCAAATCGCAGCCGCTGTCGCTGTACCGGGCGCAGAAGCGCGGCGGGCGGGGGCGGGCGGCGACCACCGTCAAGGAAGAGGATTTCGTGGACAAGCTGTTCATCGCCAGCACCCACGACACCCTGCTCTGCTTCTCCAACCGGGGCCAGGTGTACTGGAAGAAGGTCTACGAATTGCCGCAGGCCGGCCGGACGGCGCGCGGCAAGCCCATCGTCAATCTGTTGCCGCTGGCGGAGGGTGAGCGTATCAACGCGGTGCTGTCGGTGCGCGAGTTTGACGCTGATCATTATGTGTTCTTCGCCACCGCCAATGGCACGGTCAAGAAAACCCCGCTACCCGAATATTCCCGCCCGCGCCCCAGCGGCATCATCGCCATTGACCTGGATGAGGGTGATCAACTGGTGAACGTGGAGCTGACTCACGGTCAGCGCGACATCATGCTGTTCACCGATGCCGGCAAAGCGGTGCGCTTTGCCGAAACCGAGGTGCGGAACATGGGCCGTTCCGCCCGGGGAGTGCGCGGCGTCCGCCTGGACGAGGGGCAGAAGGTTATCGCCCTGATCGTGGTGGCCGAGGGCGCGGTGCTGACCGTGACCGAAAACGGCTACGGCAAGCGCACGCCGGTCGATGACTATCCCCGCAAGGGCCGCGGCGGCCAAGGCGTCATCGCCATCCAGACCTCCGAACGCAACGGCCGGCTCGTCGGCGCGGTGCAGGTGGAAAGCGACCAGGAGATCATGCTGATCACCGATGGCGGCACTCTGGTGCGGACCCGGGTCGAGGAAATTTCGCTGGTGAGCCGCAACACCCAGGGGGTGACCCTGATCCGGTTGCAAG
>WBUJ01000287.1 GCA_008933795.1 Candidatus Contendibacter sp.
CCGGCGCAATTTAGCTGCTGGTGGGACGCGCAAGCGCCGCGCGTGCGGAGCCGCTCGGCGGAATCCCTCGCGGCATTCATCGAGGTGGCGCGCGGGGTGTTGGACGGAGTCACCCCCGATCCGACCGGCGGCGCGGATCATTACCACACCATCGCGCGCCCCGAATACGCGATGGTGTGGCCACCAAAGTGGGCGCGAGGCCGCGAGGGCGTCACCGTGGGCCGGCATATCTTTTATCGGCTGGGTCTGTCAGGCGCGCGGGCGTGAACTGGCTGTTGCGGCGCTTGCGGGAGCCCTCGACCTGGCGCGGCCTGGTCTGGCTGGCGACCGTCGCTGGCCTGTCGCTGCGACCCGATCAGGCCGAGGCGATTGTGACCGTCGGGATGGCGCTGGCGGGTCTACTGGGAGTGTTTCTGCAAGATGAGACCAAGACCGAACTGCCGCCGATTGAGCTGCAAAGCCGCCCTGAGTCTGGCCATGCTGGCGCTGGTACTGACGTTGTTCAGCCTGTTGACTTCGTGCGCCCGCCCGTGTCACCCGACCGTCGATCCGATCCGGTTACTCGCCCGAACCTGGGCGGATTCGGCGATCGGGGTTAGTTGCGAGTGGAGGTTCCGATGAACGCATTTTGGACGGCTTTGTTGACGCAAGCGATCAAGGCGCTGGCCGGCGCGGTGGTGTGGGAGGCGGCGCTCGACGCCGTGACCGCCCTGCTCGATGCCAGACTGCCGGGCGAGGAAAAGCGGAAATTGGCGAAAGCCAAGCTGCGCGAAGCCTTCGCCCACGTGCCCAGCCGGCTCCTCAATCTGGTGATCGAGGTGGCCGTGCTCAAAGCCACGCCGCGCTGAGCGCCGCGCCATGAGCCTGTCGGGCATCGGGACGGTTCGCCGGATCCGCGAACTGTTGTTCAATGCGCCCTGGTCGAATTTCGACCTGATGGCGAGCGCGATCACGTTCTGGATCGGCGCGTATCTGCTGGCGACGCCCACGATGTTCGTCCAGATCGGCGGCGTCTACGCCAGCATGGCGACGGTCGCACCGGAATGGGTCTGGGGCGGGCTGTTTATCGGTCTGGGCAGCGTCGGGGTCATGACGGTGTTGTGGTGCCAATGCCCGCGCTTTGTCTGGCGGTTGCTGGCGCGGATGG
The DNA here is from genome assembly GCA_008933795.1 of Candidatus Contendibacter sp. GTDB lineage: Bacteria > Pseudomonadota > Gammaproteobacteria > Competibacterales > Competibacteraceae > Contendibacter. The sequence goes on from WBUJ01000287.1 coordinate 1,148, forward strand.
GCGTCGCCTTTTGCCTGCTCACCTTCGCGCTGAACAATTTGAGCTACGCGCCGCCCCCGCTCTCGACCGTGACCTATGGATTCCTGTCGCTGTGGGCGCTGTGGGGCGTGCTGCGGACGAAAGCCAGTGGTCGATGAGGCCCTGGCGACCGTGGTCGGCGCGCTGATCGGCCAGCCCGAGAAAATCGCGCTGCTGCTGGTGGTGCTGGCCGGGGCGTGGCGCTGGTTGCGCGAGCTGTTTCGCGAGCGCAAGGAGGATCACCAGCAGGACACGCTCATGGAACGGTTGATGAGCGAAGACCAGCGACTGCGGATCGAAAACGCCGCGCTGCGGCAAGAAAACCAGGCGCTGCGCAACCGGTTGTTGGGCAACGATCATGAATGACGAGGACCTCCCATGCCGAATCGTTTGAAGAATCTGGACGTGCAATGGATCTCACTGGTGAAGAATCCGGCCAACGGCTTGCCGTTGCTGCTCAAAGACGCCAACGCCAAGCCGTTTTGCTTAACCAAGACCGACGAGGCGCGGCGGATGGTGTACGGCATCGTCTACGCACCCGAGCAGGTGGACAGCCAGGGCGATTTCGCCGACCGGTTCGAGATCGAGCGCGCCGCCCATGCCTTTCTGAAGGCGGGGCGTAGCCAGCAGGTGGACGCCAACCATGGCTTTGAAGCCTTGCCGGGCGCTTTTGTCGCGGAAAGCTGGATCACCCGCGGCGACGACGGCGTGTTCGCCGATCACCTGCCCAGCGCCTGGGCGGTGGGGATCAAGATCGAAGACGAGGCGCTGTTTATCGGTCTGGGCAGCGTCGGGGTCATGACGGTGTTGTGGTGCCA
>WBUJ01000141.1 GCA_008933795.1 Candidatus Contendibacter sp.
CTCCCGCTGCTGAAACGCCACCCGCGCCGGTTGCCGAAAAGCCGCCCGCTGCTGGCGAAGCAGCACCGCCCGCCAAATGAGCACATGAAAAAACCCTCCCCGTTTCGGGGAGGGTTGCGTTTTGACGCCGGGACGCGCGCTCAGCGCCAGTAAAAATTCAACCGAGACTGACTTTGGCCGACCCGGGCCGTTTGCCGCTGGCTTTGCCCAAGTACGCTAGCTTCGACGGTATAAACGTCGGGGGGCAGTTGGGCAAGGAACCAGGGTCCCTTCGATTCGGCGCTCAGGACCACCGCGCCGCTCGGGTCCAGAACGCGCACCCCGACATCCGCCAGATAGTTGCCGCTACCCTGCATCGCGAACAGCAGCCGCAAATTGAACTGGCCGGACAGGGCCTCCAGCTCGGCCCGCTCGCTTTCGCCAACGCCGCCAGACACGTAGCGAATGCCCTGGGCGGCCTGAATCCGCAATGAATCGCCCGGCGGAGACCAGTCGGGGCCACTCTCGTCGGGAGTGTCGTTCCCCCAGGCCGGGCGCGGCGCGGCAGGCGGAGGATACGGGCGCGGCGAAGGCGTTGCCGAGGGTTCCGCGGTTTCTTCCGGCTGGCTGTAAAGTTGAATATCGCCCGATGACGGCAGTTTCCGAGCACGGGGTGGAACGTCGTAGGCCGGCGGCCCCTCGTACCGGGTCGGCGGCGCGTCGTAGGCCGGGGGTACGGCATAATTCTGCTGTGCGCGGGTGGTCGCGGACAGCAGACCGCCGCCCAGCGCCAGCGCCAGCGCCAGCGCCGTCAAACTCATCATGCGTAGTTGAGCCATGCTGAAACCTCCTTGATTTTCCACGGGGCCGCGCCGGAAAAAAGATTTCCGACGGCGGTCTCCCTGGCTCGTTAGGCCGGGCGGGCGGCGTTTGATTCCCGGATCGTCACCGAGCCTGAAGTAGTTGCGCGTATTGCTCGCGCATCGCCTTCTTGTTGAGCTTGCCCACGCTGGTCTTGGGGATAGCCTCGACGAACAGCACCCGGTCGGGAATGCCCCACTTGGAGATGATGCCCTTGTCGGCGAAATCCTGGAGCCAGGCGCGAATCGCCGCCTCGTCCACCGGCTGATCCCGCTTCGCCACCACCAGCGCCAGCGGCCGCTCGCCCCATTTCGGATCGGGAATGCCGACCACCGCCGCTTCCGCCACCGCCGGATGCTTGAGAATCAGATCTTCCAGTTCCAGCGACGAAATCCATTCGCCGCCGGTCTTGATCACATCCTTCAGCCGGTCGGTGATCTTGAGATAACCTTCCTCGTCGATCACCCCGATGTCGCCGGTGTGCAGATAGCCCCCGCGCCACAACGCCTCGGAGTTGCGCGGGTCTTTCAGATAGCCCTGGGTCAGCCACGGCGCGCGCACCACCACCTCGCCCGGCGTCTTGCCGTCGTGCGGCAGGTCGTTCATTTCCTCGTCCACCACCCGCAGCTCGACCATCGGCACCGGCAAGCCCGTCTTGCAGCGGATTTCCAGTTGCCGCTCCTCGTCCCAGTCCAGCATGTGTGGCTTCAGTTGCGCCAGGGTTAGAATCGGGCAGGTTTCCGACATGCCGTAGGCGGTGAGCACGTCCACGCCCCGCGCGCGTGTCTGGCGGGCCAGGGCTTGCGGTAGCGCCGCGCCGCCGATGATCACCTTCCAGCGTGACAGGTCCACTTCGTCCACCGTCGGACTGGCGAGCAGCATTTGCAGGATGGTCGGCACGCAGTGGGAAAAGGTGACGTTTTCCCGCTGGATCAGGCGCAGCAGATGATCCGGCGCGTAGCGGCCCGGATAGACCTGCTTCACGCCCAGCACAGTGGCGACGTAGGGGACGCCCCAAGCGTGGACGTGAAACATTGGGGTGATCGGCAGATACACATCGTCGCGGCTGATATGGCCTTGTCCCGTACCCGTCACCGCCGCCAGCACGCCGAAGGTGTGCAGCACCAGTTGCCGGTGGCTGAAATACACGCCCTTGGGCAGGCCGGTGGTGCCGGTGGTGTAGAAGGTGGTGGCGCGGGCGTCCTCGGAAAAATCCGGGAACGGGTAGTTGGGGTCGCTGGCGGCCAGCAGCGTTTCATACTCGGCGCCGATATCCAGAGGGGTCGCCGGGGTTTGGTCGGTATCGTTCAGCAACACCAGTTTCTTGACCGGCTCGATCCGGTCGCGGATGGCTTCCAGGATGGGCAGGAATTCGGTGTTGACCAGGATCACGTCGTCCTCGGCGTGATTGATGGTGTAGAGAATCTGCTCCGGGGACAGCCGGATGTTCACGGTATGCAGCACCGCGCCCATCATCGGCACGGCGAAGAAGCATTCCAGATAGCGATGACTGTCCCAGTCCATCACCGCCACGGTGTCGCCGGGCTTGACGCCCAGCCCGGCCAGGCCGCTGGCCAGCCGACCGACCCGCTCGCCCAGTGTGCGGTAGGTCTGGCGTTTGAAATCGCTGTAGACGATCTCCTGATTGGGAAACTGCCGAACCGCGTTGCCGAGCAGGTTCTTGATCAGCAGCGGGTAGTAATAGGCGGATGGAGTGCGTTCGATGATTGCTTCGGACATTGTGGCGTCGTGCTCCTCGGGCTCGTCGCGTGGGGAAACTTTCACGGGGTTGTTTTGGAAATGGCCACGGGTGCTTCAGGTTGAATCGAATGGCGTCAACGCCTGTTCCACAAAGCGTTGCAGTTCGCGGTCGCCGGGCAACGCGGGCTGATAGCGGGAGGCGAAGAGGCGGTGGTCCAGCCCGGCCAGGGCGTATTCGACCCTCGCCCGATGCGGGCGGGCGTGGATCAGAATACCCACGGGCGGGTTATCGTCCTCGGTCATCACCCCATCCCGGTACCAGGCCACGCAGGCATCGAGTTGCGCGATGTTTTCGTGGCCGAATTCGGCGGGTTGGAATTCCGCCAGCACATGGCATTTGAGAAGGCGGTGATAGAAAACCAGATCGATGAAGCAATGCGCGTCGCCGATCTGAATATATTTGTGGCGCGTTTCGAAGCACAGGCCGTAATCCAGATCCAGCAGGAACGCCTCGAGCGCGTCCAGCAGTCGTTCCTCCCGATCGGTCTTGTCGATCATCTCGCGCGGTTTCAGGCCCAGAAACTCGAACACGCCGGGGTCGCGCACCGCGAGAGGGGATACGGCAGCGTCGGCGTCGGCTGGCGCCGGTTCGGCGTCTTGCGGCCGGTCCTCGGCGAGACCGGACAATTCGTAGTAAAGGCTGGCGATCTTCCGCTTCAGGGTCCGCGCCGACCAGCGACCACGCAAGCATTCGCGCTCGTAAAAAACGCGCTTGCGCGGAGGGTCGATCTCCATCAGTTCGGCCAGATGAGCGAAGGAGAGTTGTTCGATCAGCATCTTTCCAGTGGGCCAGGATGCGGGCGGCATCGGCGCGGCGCCAGTCGCGGTCGCCTTCGCGGCGGATTGAACGGACGGCCAGAATGGCGCCGGTGCCTCCGCGATTCGCGGGTAGGCCAGGTAAAATTGACGGTAGCGGTACAGCTCCCGGCGGTCGCAGCGGGCCAGTCCATATTTCCGCAAGGCTGCGGCCAGTTCATCCATCAGGCGATCGCCGTATCGGGCATAATCCGCTCCCGCCCGTCGGTAGTTCTCGATCTGATAGCCGATGAGCCAGTTGCGCAGCGTCAGGCTGGCATGGATCGCCTGGGTCGCTCGGGTGACCCAATGCCGGTCAGTCTCCTGGATGGCCTCCAGCAGCCGGTCGAACGTGAGGTTGGGTTGCCGGCGGGCCCGGCTGGAATTTCCGCTCATGGCCGCCAACCCGCGATATCCTCGAAACGAGGGTCGGACATGGAAACCGCGCCGGGCGGCGTCCGGGCGGGGATGGCGGGCGACTTCACGGTGGCGGTGGCGATCATGGCGGTTCTCTGCGGTGCGGTCCTGGATTGCGACTCTGGCGCTTCGCCGCTCAATCGGCGTGGCGGGCGATATACGCCTTGATCGCCGCCACCTCCGCGTCCATCACCTCGAACCGTTGTGGCAGCGTCTCGATCTGTTCGTAGCCGGCCGGACGCTCCGGCGGGCGTCCCAGCGCCTCGACGATGGACTCCTCGAATTTGACCGGCAGGGCGGTTTCCAGGCAGAGCAGCGGCACGCCAGCCTCGCGATATTCCAGTCCGACCTTCACGCCGTCGGCGGTGTGGGTGTCGATGACGATGCCGGATTCCTGGTGGACCCAGCGGATGACCGCCATGCGGTTCTGGTGGTTGCTGGAACCGGACACGAAACCCGATCGGGCGACCGCGCGAAAGGCGTCGGTGCCGGACAAATCGAAGAAGCCGCGCGCGTCCACCTCTCGCCACAGTTCGCGGACTACCGCCGGATCGCGTCCGACCGCGTCGAAGATGAAGCGCTCGAAGTTCGACGCCTTGGAAATGTCCATCGAAGGGCTGCTGGTGTGCGCCACTTGGTCGGTCTTGCGCACCCGGTAGACGCCGGTGCGGAAGAACTCGTCGAGGACGTCGTTTTCGTTGGTGGCCAGAATCAGCCGGCGGATCGGCAGGCCCATCCGTTTGGCGATGTAGCCGGCGCAGATGTTGCCGAAGTTGCCGGAGGGCACCGCGAACGAAACTTCCTGATCGTCGCGGGTGGTGACCGCCAGCCAGCCCTTGAAGTAGTAGACGATCTGCGCCGCCACCCGCGCCCAGTTGATCGAGTTGACCGTGCCGATGGCGTAGCGGGCCTTGAATTCGGCGTCGTTGCTGACCGCCTTGACCAGGTCCTGGCAGTCGTCGAACACGCCGCGCACCGCGATATTGAAGATGTTGGGGTCTTGCAGTGAGAACATTTGCGCGGTCTGGAACCGGCTCATCTTCTGGTGGGGCGAGAGCATGAACACCCGGATGCCGCGCTTGCCGCGCAGAGCGTATTCGGCGCTGGAGCCGGTGTCGCCGGAGGTTGCGCCGAGGATGTTGAGATGGCCGCCGGTTTTCAGCAGGGCGTACTCGAACAGGTTGCCGAGCAGTTGCAGGGCGATGTCCTTGAACGCCAGGGTCGGGCCGTTGGACAGCCCCAGCAGCCAGACGCTGTCGATCAGTGGAGCGACCGGGGTAATGGCCTCGGCGCGGAAGGCTTCGACCGTGTAGGTGCGGTTGATCAGCGCACGCAGATCGGTGGCGGGAATGTCGTCGGCGAACTGGCGCAGGAGGGCGAACGCCAGTTCCGGATAGGACAAGCCGCGCCAACTCGCCAGTTCGTCGGGCGCGACGGTCGGATAGGCTTCCGGAACGGTCAGGCCGCCATCGGGCGCCAACCCGCCCAGCAGGATGTCGGAAAAGGCAGCGGGAGCCATGCCGCCCCGGGTGCTGACGTAGCGCATGAGGAAATCCTCGGGGGTCGCGAAGGGTCGGGGGTTGCGGAAATGGCCGTTATTGTACCTTGCCGCCTTGGCCAGGATGCTGGCCTTGCCGAGGGCATCCCTGCGATCATCGTTCGGTTCCCCCCTCGCCGCTACCGGGGAGAGGATCAGGGAGAAGGGAGTGGCGCGTCGTCGGCTTGCACGGGAAGCAGTCGTTGGGCGATTTCGTTGGCCCAGGGATTGATCTCGCCGTAGACCTTGACCAGGCGGCCTTTCGAGGCGCGAAACAGCAGTTTGGCGCGGGCGCTGTCCACGGAGTTGTCGTACACATAGGTCCGGTCGGCCACCCAGGCCACGACGGAACAGTACGCCAGCGATTTGGTGTAGCGACTGATGATCTTGCGGATCGGAACGTCGTGTCCGCCTTCCATCACCCGCATGGCGACCCGTTTGGCGTTGATGGAGGGGTCGTCGGTACCGACGAAGAACAGCCGGACGAAAAATCCGGCGTCCCCGGCCCGGCGGATGAAGCCCATCTTGTCCGGCGCGGACAGGACGGTTTCGAAGGCCAGGCTGCGGCCTTCCGTCAGGCAGTCCTCGCGAATTTCGGCGGCCCTTTTCGCTGCCTGGACGACCGCGTCCGGGGCGTTCCAGTCGCCGAATTCGTCGCGGGCGATGAAGTCCGGGTTGACGTAGACGCACCCGTCCATCCATTCGTGCATCAGCAGTTGTTGGGTGATCGAGGTTTTGCCGGAACCGTTGGGGCCGGCGACCACGATCAGCCGAGGCTTTTCCTCGTCGGTCATGCCCGGGGCTGGAGGGGTCGGTGGATGGCCGTGATCTCGGCGCGCAGGCGGACCATGAGTTGTTCGCGCGCCATTTGGGCGTGCTTGCGCGCTTCGGTGGCGACTGCTTCCATCAGGCCGTCGAGCTGCTCGTCGGAGGGTTCGTGGGCGATGTCGTTCAAGTTGAATCGAGCGTGCTGAATCATCGGTCAAATCCTCCAGGATCGCAAAAGGTCGAAATAGGTGGAAAAAGCGGCTAACGAACTATTTTACATGGCATTGGGTTCGATGCCCAACGCCCGCAATTATTCGGTCAGCCGCTCGGCGCGCAAGCGTTCGGTTTCGGCCTGTTGATATTCCTCTTCCGCCCGTTGCCGTTCGGTTTCGGCGCGTTGCTCCAGTTCGAGAAAAGCATGGCGGTGGTGGACATGGCGGTTTCGTTTTTCCCGGCGGGATTCTTCTCGTCGGTCACGCCTGGGGCTGGAGGGGCCGATGGATCGCCATAATGTCGGCCCGCAGGCGGATCATGAGTTGTTCGCGCGCCGCTTGGGCGTGCTTGCGCGCTTCCGCCACGACTGATTCCATCAGGGCGTCGAGCTGTTCGTCGGAGGGTTCGTGGAGGATGTCGTTCAGATCGAAGGATTGTGGTTTCATTGTCTGCTCCAAAATTGATCGACATGGACGGGTAGCCCGCCCGCTCTCGCTGGTGGCTATAACATCTATTTTAGCTCAAGCCGTTGCGGGAGGGTTGGAGGTTCGGGCTGATTTCTTTTAGATTGGCCGCACTGGGATCAGAATCCACCGGGGCGGTCGCTAGGGTGTACCGGCTTGAGCGGAAAACTTGATGTGCCGCCACAGGCTGGGTGTCCATGAGTCCATTTCCGGGACTAGCAGGGAAGGGAGCGCCGAATAGCCGGGTCAGGGACCGACGGGGCGCGGGGCCAAAGGTTTGTCGAAAAAACCTTGGCGCGGGCGAAAGTGGCGGTCTTGCTGGTGAGTCCCGAGTTCCTGGCGTCGAAATTTATCGCCGAAAACGAGTTGCCGCTGCTTTTGAAGGCGAGCCAAAAGGAAGGATTAACCATTCTCTGGATTCCAGTGCGACCCAGCCACTACACACGAACAGTCATCGCTAAATATCAGGCCGCCCACGATCCCGAAAAACCGTTATCCGGCATGAATCGCGCTAAACAAGACGGGGCGTTAGTCGAAATCGTCAAGAAGATTGAAGCAATAGCGCCACCGTCTTCTTCTCCATCTACTGCATATCCACCTTCTACGCCTGCCACGCCGCCCGCGATTATTCGCCCCGCCTTCGCACTCCCATCCATTCAGAACGTCCACGGTTGGTCGGCGCCGCAAGTGCGGGCGTTGCAAAGCCAAATTGCCCAGGTGTTAAAGTCGCCGGTGGAATTCCGGGACACGCTCGAGGATGGCAGCCCAGGGCCGACGATGGTGGTGATTCCCGGCGGGCGATTTTTGATGGGGTCGCCGCCAGACGAGCCGGAGCGGCGAGACAATGAGCGCCAACATGAGGTTGAAGTCGCGTCGTTCGCACTGGGCAAGTACGCCGTGACCTTCGAGGAATACGATCGCTTTGCCACGATGACCAAACGCGAGAAGTCGGATGGTCAAGGCTGGGGCCGTATGCGACGGCCAGTCATTAACGTGGCTTGGTTCGACGCGATGGTTTATGCAGAGTGGCTGTCACAACAAACCGGCCAAACGTATCGCCTGCCGACTGAGGCCGAATGGGAGTACGCCTGTCGAGCGGGAACGACCACCCCATTCTATTTCGGGACCACCATCAGCCCGCGTCAAGCTCGTTACGGTCTTAGTGATGGAACCGTCGAGGTTGGCCAGTTTCCAGCCAATGCTTGGGGCCTGCACGATATGCACGGCAATGTCTGGGAATGGACTGGCTCGGAATACGATGAAGGTTATGGCGGTGCCGAATTGCGTACTGTCAGCGATCCTAATGCCAGCGTTCGCCAAGTGCTACGGGGCGGTTCGTGGGACGTCAGACTGGAGTGGTTGCGGTCAGCCTCTCGCTACAGGCGCGACCCGTGCGACGGAAACCCCTACGTCGGGTTCCGTCTCGCCAGGACTTTGGCCCTTTGACCTTTTTGGTTTTTCCCTTTACGGGGGTCCAGGGAGCGAAGCCCCCTGGTCGCCGCGAATTTTAACCGCCCGCCTTCGCCATCTCCGCTAGCACCAATTGCGTCCACGCTCCGGAGCCGGGCAGGTTCTGGCCGCCGTCGGCGACGATCAACGTCCCGGTGATGTAGGACGCCAGCGGTGACGCCAGGAACACGCTCAACTGGCCGATGTCGTCCGGCGTACCGAAACGGCCCAGCGGAATCATCCGTTTCAGCTTATCGGCGCTGCCTGCCGGCACCAACCGGCGCACGCCTTCGGTGCCTTCAATCGGGCCGGGCGCGATGCTGTTGCAACGGATGCCAAACCGACCCCATTCCAGCGCCAAATTCCGCATCATGTTGTCGATGCCGGCCTTGGCCGCGCCGACGTGCGCTTGGAACGCATACGGCATGAACGCTTGGCCCGCCGAGATGAAAATGATGTTGCCGCGCGTTTCCTTCAGTTGCTCGATCGCCGCCCGGCAGGTGTGAAAACTGCCCAGCAGGTCGATGTCGATCACCGACTTGAAGCCGTTGGGGCTGATCTGTTCGGCGGCCAGGGGGAAATTGCCCGCCGCGCCGCAGATCAGGGTGTGGATCGGCCCCAGTTCCTCGCGGCAGCGCTGCATGGCTTCTTCCAGCGCCGGGTAGTCGCGCACGTCGGCGGAATGGGTCGAGACCCGTGCCCCGAGCGCCCGCAGCTCCGCCGCCGCAGCGTCCAATTTCTCCTGCGAGCGCCCGACGATGCCGAGATTGGCCCCGACCGCCGCGAAGTTGCGGGCGATGCCGAGATTGATGCCGCTGCTGCCGCCGGTGATGAAGACGGTCTTGCCCTGGAACAGGTCTTTGGCGAAGTAGGAGGTGATATTCATGGCGCTTCCTTTGAAGTTGGAGTAATAAACCGTTCGAGCCTAAGCAAAATCGGACGGGCGAACCTAGCACGGTTTGGCTGACTTGACCGTTCCGCCGCCCTTGTCGAGAATCGCTGCCTGTCATCATGCCAGGGAGTTCGCCATGACCGACCACGATCTGTTGATTATCGGCGCGGGTATCAGCGGCCTGAGCATGGCCCATTATGCCGTTGGCGCCGGCTTGAACGTCCTGGTGCTGGAGCGGGAGCGCCAGCCGGGCGGTTGTCTGTGTTCGCATCGCTTCGGCGGGGCGCTGGACGGGTTCTGGCTGGAACTGGGCGCGCACAGTTGCTTCAACTCCTACGGCAACCTGCTGGCGATTCTGGAACGGGTCGGCGTGCTGAACCGCCTGCAACGCCGGGCAAAAGTCGGCTTTCGGCTGTTCGCCGATGGCGCGGTCAGGAGCATTCCTTCGCAACTGTGTTTTCCCGAACTGCTGCTGGCGCCGTTCCGGCTGGTGGGGTTGAAAAAGGCCGGGCGCGACGTCGCCGAGTACTACGGTCGCCTCGTCGGCCCGCGCAATTACGCGGCGGTGTTCGAGCCAGCCTTCGACGCGGTGATTTGCCAGCCCGCCACCGAGTTTCCCGCCGAGAACTTGTTTCGATCCCGGCCCCGACGCAAGGATGTCCCGCGCGGTTTCACGCTGGCCGGCGGGTTGCAAACCATCGCCGATATTCTAGCCGGGCAACCGGATATCCCCATCGAATTTGGACGGACGGCGCGGGAAATTGGGCGCGCGGGCGAGGATTTCGTGGTCCGCACCGATCGGGGTGAGTACGCGGCCCGCGCCCTGTGCCTGGCGACGCCGGTCGCGGTTGCGGCCACATTGTTGCGAGCGGAATTCCCGGAACTGGCCGCCGCCCTGGCGCAAATTCAAACCGCCACGGTGGAGTCGGTCGGGGTGGCGCTACCCGCCGACCGATTGTCTTTGCCGCCCGTGGCGGGATTGATTGGCCGGAACGAGACGTTTTATTCGGTGGTGTCGCGCGACACCGCGCCAGACCCCGCGCATCGGGGATTCACCTTCCATTTCCGGCCCGGCGCGTTGGGCGAGGAGGGGAAGCTGAACCGCATCGCCCAAGTGTTGAACGTACCGCGTGGCGCGTTTGGCGCCGGGAACGTGGCGACCCGGATCAACCGGTTGCCCGCGCTGCGGGTCGGACATGGCGATTGGACGGACACCGTGGATCGGGCGCTGGCTGGAAGCCGCCTGGCACTGACCGGCAATTACTTCACCGGCGTGGCCATTGAGGATTGCGTGACCCGCTCGCGACAGGAGTTCGAGCGGTTGCGGCGGGAGGGATGGTAGGAACTTTTCGGCGGACGCCGGCTGTTGGACAACCAGCAGTCGGCGTCGCTTGCGGGACAAATTAAAAGGACGGGTACAGGGTGGTGGTTTCGCCGACCGGCGCGGACATGTTGTCGCCGACGGACCAGCTCTCGTCATTGATCAGGAACTTGAACGATACGGGAGTCTGGCCCGTTTCGTTCGTCGTCCACACCCACACGTCGTTGCCGGCGTTTTCCATCTGTATGCCGGATTCCCAATTGAGGCCGGCGCCTTCGCCGCGAATAAACAAGTTGTTCCCGTGGCCGACATCATATTTGGCGACGATAACGGTCACGCCCGATTCAGGATGAGCG
>WBUJ01000142.1 GCA_008933795.1 Candidatus Contendibacter sp.
GCCAGTTCTACTCGGTTGTCAGATGCATTCTCGTCACTCTTCATCAGTGGCCTTTGCCTTCCATCGTTCGGGCCTTCGGGGTTTGACTTTGCGGTTCCGCCTATCCGTTGCTCCGCCTTTCGGCCTGGAGTGCCTCACTAGCTTCGCCTGCCTGGTCCCTACTATGCCCTCTGCTGACTTCTCCCCGGTGTTCGGCGCCGGTCACCCAACGCCCAGCCTCGTTGCCGAGGCCCCGGAGAGACCTCCCGGGGTAAGACACGAAACGGTCCTCGCGTAGACGCCGGATTTACAAAGTACACCCCAATCGCAGATGGAGGGCTTCGCGGTCACGTGCCCGCTCGCCCCGGATGCACCACGCCTCGTATCCGGTTTTTGTTCATCGCCCCGCGATTTTGCCTTGGACTTCCTCCAGACCCCGCCTCGCGGCGACGCCCTTGCCCTTCGGCTAACCTTCGGCTCTGCGTACACCTGGTATCGGGACTTGCACCCGACTCGCTTCTTGCCATGCCCGGCACACACGGTGAAAACAAGGCGAGCGCCAAAGCGGTTCGCCAGAGTTTGTCTTTCATGCTTACTCTCCAGAAGATCTTAGGGTTCAAGAATGGCTCCTCGCCTGCCTCAGTAGTAGAACGCCTGTTTTGTCGGGTCGCTATTTGGGAAACATCAACTGCACCTGCGCGCGGATCTGCCAGTTGGCGGCGTCATCCGGGGCAGCCACGTTGTAGTAGGCCGACAACTGCGTATTCACCGGTAGTTTGCCCAAGTGGAAAATCTTGCCGACGCCACCCCCTAACGGCACGGTCCACTGCTGGCCGCTGTCGGCCTTCCAGTCGACGGTGAGAATGGGCGCGCTGGTGAGGTAGAAGCCGCCCTTGAAGTTGTAGTTGACGAACGGTTGGATCAGGCCGTTGTTGTACGAGCCGCCGCGCTGGTCGCTGGTGAGCGACCAGATATTGTTGGCCAGCATGCCGTACACCCACGGATCGCCTTTGTCGAGGTGCAGCACCACGAACGACGGACCCAGGCCCCAGTTTTTGTTGCCGAGTTCCGCGTTGCTGTTGGTCGGCAACTGCACGACCGGCCCCGCGCCCCAGATCCAGTGCCCGGGATTGGCGGGAGAGAGGAACGCCGTGAAGACCGTGTCGCCGATGCCGTTGGTCCGATCATCGCCCGGGTAAAGCGACGGCATCGAGATCACGGGGATGATCGTGCGGGTGATGATGTTCCAGTCATCGTTCACCGAGATCGGGATCACCGGCTGGAGGTTGAGGATGTTCTGCGTCCCCTTCTCCGGCCCGAAATTGAGATTGGTGTTGTTCTGGAACGGCAGGCTGATCAGGTTGCCCACTGGATTCTGCGCGAGCTTGGCCAGTTCCTCGGCGCTCATCTCCGCCTGGACCGATGCAGCGAAAGTCGCGCCGATAGCGAGCAGTCCGAGCACCGTTGTTGCCTGTTTCACGTTCGCTGCTTTCATCCACTGGCTCCGGGCAGGGTCAGTTCAAATTCGGGTCCGGGTAGTACTTGGCGCCGGTGAGGCTGACTCCGACGATGGCGCCCTGATCGCTGAGCTGGTACATCAGCACGCCCGGCGAGACCGACACGCCCAACTGGTTGCCCATCTGCTGGGTGCTGGACTGGGCCGAGGCCATCGCGTTGGCCCCGAATTCCCAACCTGAAGACACGAACTGGTCGAGGGCTTGCGGCGTTTCGAACACGAACACCAGCCGGAACCGCTGGACCCCGAAGCCGTAGCCAGGTTGCAGCTCGACCATCCGCATGAAGGTTTCCCGCCGCGTGGCGCGGCTGACGGCCAGCCCTTCGCCGGTCGCGCTGCCCATGAAGAGCACCTTGAAGCCGAAGTTGCTGAACACGGCATAACCGGCCGCCCGCTGGATCTGCCGGCGAGCGGCCGGATATTGCTGGTAAAGCTGCGCAATGGTCTCGTTGGCCATCGCACGAATATCAGCGCGCTGCTCGTCAACCTGGGATTGGGACACGGGCGCCGGCGCGCAGGCCTGTAGGCCGAGGCCAAGGACAACCAGCAACGACATCATAAAAACGCGGAATGATGCGATCAGTGCGATCACGTCGGTCATTCGTTTCATTCTCAACATGGTTTTATCCTCGGTGTGGGGGTTGAATCTTCCCCGGTGTTTCATCAATCCGCCATCGGACCGGATGGGTCGGCAACCTTGCGTCTTCCCTGAAATTCCGCCGGACGGTTACCGGCCGTGAGCCTGATCCAGCCGCGCCCGCAACAGTTGCGCCCAGCCGTCGAAGGCCTGCTTTGCGTAGGCCCAGGTCGAATAGGCCTTGGCGTAATCCGAAAAGCCCGTGGTGATGGCGCCGCCAACGCCTTTGGAAGTGTCCACCACGTATTTGCGGCCGACCTGGGTATCGGCGTATTCGGCGATCACCTGGCCGGTCTGGCCGTCAATGAACTGGGCGGCGATGCCGGTGCGGCCCAGATAGGGCGCGGACCCCACCGGCCCACCCGCCGCCGCCCCCGAGGCCACGTCGGCGACCGTGGCGTAGGGCACCACCAGCGCGACCACGCTCATTTCCGGCTTAGTGGGCACCAGATCAACGATGGTAATCTTTGCGCGCAACACCCCGGGCCCCGGCTTAGCGACGACCGGATAGGCGTCCCCCAGCGCGGTCACGATGGACTGCTGAAAGTAATCGGTCAGCGTCTTCAAGTCGGTCGGATCAACCGCCTTGTACTCGGCGTCGCTGGCAAGCTGAACCTGGATGCGTTCGAGCAGAATCTGGTTGTACCGGCCCAGGTTGGCGCTGGAATCAATCCAGCGGTACGCGCCGCTGTCGCCAGGTACGGGCTGGAGCCGGTCGGCATGCGTCAGAAACCCGGCATAGGCGGCGGGCGCGAGGGCTTGCTCGCTCATATCGGGGCTGGTCGCGCAGGCCGCAAGCAAGAGCGCGAGCAAGGCGAGGCTGGGGGAGATTAATCGGCGCATAATTGAGATCCGTTTGAAAGATGGCGAATGGGAGTCGATTCAATAGCGCCTTACGCTACCAAGCATGACTCACCCACTCATAAAGATACACCATGGGCCAAAAAACACCTTTTAAGCTGACATTGTTGTGATAACAGGAAGGGTGTTCTTGTCATTTTGCGCCAACCACGGCCGCAACAAACCGGAACCGTCATTTGCCAGCACGCTTGACCATCGAACGACGCAACCAATTCCACTGCCCCACTGACGCAAGCGAATCTCTGATGAAATCGAGCGATCCTGCCCCTTTTGCTCACGATCAACCCGCCCGCGCCGGTATCCTGCTGGCCAACCTCGGCACCCCCGACGCGCCCACGCCCGCCGCGGTGCGCCGCTATCTGGCGGAATTTCTCTGGGATCCACGGGTGGTGGAACTGCCTCGCCCGCTGTGGTGGCTGATCCTGCACGGGATCATCCTGCGGGTCCGTCCGGCCCGCTCGGCGCGCAAGTACCAGATGATCTGGACCCCGGACGGCTCGCCGCTGCTGGCGATCAGCCAACGGCAGGCGGCCGCCGTCGCGGCGATGGTGGCGGAACGCTATCCCGGTCCGATCCAGGTGGCGGTCGGGATGCGCTACGGCAACCCGTCCATCGCCGCCGCGCTGGCGGAGTTGCGGGCCGCCGGCGTCCGGCGGCTGCTGGTGCTGCCGCTGTACCCGCAATACTCCGCCGCCACGGTTGCCTCAACCTTCGACGCGGTCGCCGCCGAACTGCGAACTTGGCGCTGGTTGCCGGAGCTGCGCTTCATTACCCAATACCACGACGATCCCAGTTATCTGGATGCCTTGGCTATTCACCTTCGCACTGCCCGTGCCGATCAGCCCGGCGAGCGGCTCTTGTTCTCCTTCCACGGTCTGCCCAGGCACAATTTGCTGGCCGGCGATCCCTATTATTGTCAGTGCCAGAAAACCGCCCGGCTGGTCGCGGAACGGCTGGGTTTGCAACCGGATCAATGGGCGGTGGCGTTCCAGTCCCGCTTTGGCCGCGCCGAATGGCTGCAACCCTACGCCAGTGTCCTGCTGGCCGAGTGGGCGAAAGCCGGGATCGGAAGCGTGGACGTGGCCTGCCCTGGCTTCGCCGCCGACTGTCTGGAGACGCTGGAGGAAATCGCCATCGAAAACCGTCAGGTCTTCCTGGCCGCCGGCGGCGAACGCTACCGTTATCTCCCAGCCCTGAACGACGATCCGGCCCACATCGCGGCCCTGACCGACCTGATCGGCCGCCACGCCGCCGGCTGGCCGGAATTCGCCGCCGGCTACGACGTCGCTGCCTTCGCTGCCGAACGCGCCGCCGCCCGCCAGCGCGCCTTGGCCCTGGGCGCGGCGGGTTAGCTCCGGCAAACGGGACGCTTCGAGTCCTCTTTACCCCAGCGCCTTCTATACTCACTGGAAACGACGGTTGCCCCATCAGCGGCCCAAGTCGCGGTCCCGAATCCGATCCGGTGGGAATTTCATGATTCATGGTGTGTTGCTCGACCTGGAAGGCGTGCTGTACGTCGGCGGCTACCCCCTGCCCGGCGCTCGCGAGGCGTTGCTCAGCCTGCGCGCGGCCGGCATTCCGATGCGCTTCGTGACCAACACCACCCGCCTGACCCGCGCCACCTTGGTCAACCGGCTGGCGCGCATAGGCTTGGAAGTATCGCTCCAGCATCTGTTCACGCCCGTGGTCGCGGCCCGCCAGTACCTGATCGCCCGCAAACTGGCGCCGCACCTGCTGGTCCATCCCGACATCCGGGGCGAGTTCGCCGACCTGGTCGGGCTAACGCCCGGCGCGGTGCTGCTCGGCGATGCCGGACCCGACTTCACCTACGAAGCGCTCAACCAGTGCTTCCGGCTGCTGCTGGACGGTCTGCCGCTGCTGGCGATGGGTTCCAATCGCTATTTCCGCGACGGCGGCGGCTGGAATCTGGATATTGGCCCGTTCATGGCGGCGCTGGAATATGCCGCCGAACTGGAGGCGGTGGTGCTCGGCAAACCGTCGGACGACTTCTTTCAGGCCGCGGTCAATAGCCTCGATCTGCCGCCTCACGATGTGGTGATGGTCGGCGACGATGCCGAAATGGACGTGTGCGGCGCGCTGGCGGCCGGCTTGCGCGGCGTGCTGGTGCGAACCGGCAAATATCGCCACGGCGACGAGGCCAAGGTCGAGCCGTGCGGCGGCCGGGTGTTCGACGATCTGGATGCGGTGGTGGATTACATCCTCTAGGGGCGGTGTCGGGTCCGAACGGATTGCGGGTAGAATCGGCGGCGACGAGATTCAACCGGAACCCTTGCTTCCGCCTCGAATTGGAGCCCCCATGCGCGTTCTTTTTCCCGAGATCAAGCCCTACGCCAGCCAGCGCTTGGCCGTGGACAACCCGCACACCCTGTACGTCGAGGAATGCGGCATCCCGGCTGGCCTGCCGGTCCTGTTTCTGCACGGCGGTCCCGGCGCCGGCTGCGAGCCGCTGCACCGGCGATTCTTCGATCCCCAGCGTTACCGCATCGTGCTGTTCGACCAGCGCGGTTGCGGCCAGTCCAGCCCGCACGCCGAACTGCGCGACAACACCACATGGCATCTGGTGGCGGATATCGAAAGGCTGCGCGAGCACTTGGGCATCGACCGCTGGCTGGTATTCGGCGGTTCCTGGGGTTCGACCCTGGCGCTGGCCTACGCCGAAGCCCACCGGGAGCGGGTGCTGGGCCTGATCCTGCGCGGCGTTTTCCTATGCCGCGATCCGGATATTCACTGGTTCTACCAGGCTGGCGCCAACCGCCTGTTCCCCGATTTGTGGGAACATTTCCTGGCGCCGATCCCGGCGGCGGAACGGGGCGATCTGGTTCAGGCGTACTACCGGCGGCTGACCAGCGGCAACGAGTTGGAACGGCTGCGGGCGGCCAAGGCCTGGGCCATCTGGGAAGGCGCCACGCTGACGCTGGAGAGCAATCCGGCCCTGGTCGAGCAGTTCGGCGAGGCCCGCCGGGCGCTGAGCCTGGCCCGCATCGAATGCCATTACTTCGTCAATCACTGTTTCATGGAGCCGGATCAACTGCTGCGCGACGCGGGCCGGCTGCGTGGCATTCCCGGCGTCATCGTCCACGGCCGCTACGACGTGGTCTGCCCGCTGGACAACGCCTGGGCTTTGCACCGGGCTTGGCCAGAGGCGGAATTGCGGATCGTCACCCCCGCCGGTCACGCCGCCAGCGAGCCGGGCATCGTGGACGCGCTGATCACCGCTACCCAGGGCTTCGCGGATCGGCTGGCATGATCGGGTTGTTGCAACGGGTCACGAATGCGCGGGTCGAGGTCGGCGGCGATATCGTGGGCGAAATCGGGCCGGGCCTGCTGGCGCTGGTCGGCGTCGAGCGCGGCGATGGCGAGCAGCAGTCCGACCGCTTGCTAGAGCGGCTATTGGGCTATCGGGTGTTCGCCGATGCCGAGGGCAAGATGAACCGGAGCGTGCGCGAGATCGGCGGTGGCCTGCTGCTGGTTCCACAGTTCACCCTGGCGGCGGACACCCGCAAGGGCATGCGGCCCAGCTTCACCCCGGCCGCGCCGCCGGCCTCGGGCGAACGGCTGTTCGCCTATCTGGTCGAACAAGCTCGGCGCCAGCACGAGCCGGTCGCCGCCGGTTGCTTCGGCGCCCACATGCGGGTCAGCCTGACCAACGACGGCCCGGTGACCTTCTGGCTGCAAACTTCATCCAGGAGTTTGGAGTAGGGCCATGCCCGCTAAATTACCCATTTCAACCCACCGCCGCCGGAATCCCCTCGGCCCCATCGTCCTTCGGATTTTTCCATGAAAACCCTCGAAATCTTGCTCGAACGCACCATCCTGCTCAGCCGCTGGCTGCTGGCGCCCATCTATCTGGCGCTGGCCGCCGTGTTGATCCTGTTCACGGTCAAGGCCTTTCAAGAGGTTGTTCACCTGTTCGCCGTCATCACCACCGCCACCGAGGTGGATTTGATCCTGTCCGTGCTGGCGCTGATCGACATGGCGCTGGTCGCCAACCTGCTGGTGATGGTGATTCTCAGCAGCTACGAGAACTTCGTATCCAATCTCGACGTGGATGGCCAGGAGAAGCCGTCCTGGCTGGGCAAAATCGACGCGGCGACCCTCAAGATCAAGCTGGCGGTGGCCATCGTCGCCATTTCCTCGATTCATCTGCTCAAGGCGTTCATGATCACCCCACCCCCGAGCCATGACCAGCCGCTCTGGAACAGCCAGTTGTTCTGGCTGGTCGTCATTCACCTGACGTTCGTGATCTCGGCGCTGCTGATGGCGGTGATCGACCGGATCGCCTTCGCCCAGCACCGCAGTCACTGAGGATCAAAGACCGTTCCGGCCCACCCAGTCGCGGGCGAACTGCCAGGCCACCCGGCCGCTGCGCGACCCGCGTTGCAAGGCCCAGCGCAGCGCTTCCTCGTGCGCCGCTCCGTCCAAACCCGCTGGCCAGCCGAGTTGTTCCAGCCAGTGCGCGACGATGGCCAGGTAGTCGTCCTGACTGAAGGGATGAAACGACAGCCACAGGCCGAAGCGTTCCGACAGCGAGATTTTCTCCTCCACCGCCTCACCGTGATGCAGTTCGCCCTCGACGATTTGGGTGTCCTGATTTTCCCGCAGGTACTCGGGCAGTAAGTGGCGGCGATTGGAGGTGGCGCACAGCAAAACATTGTCGGGCGCGGTGCTGATCGAGCCGTCCAGTATCGCCTTGAGCGCCTTGTAGCTGGGATCGTTGGCCTCGAACGACAGGTCGTCGCAGTACAGCAGAAACCGCTCGGGCCGCTCGAACAACGACTCGACGATGTCCGGCAGATCGATCAGGTCGTGCTTGTCCACCTCGATCAGCCGCAAGCCCCGGTCGGCGTGCTCGTTAAGCAGGGCCTTGATCAACGAGGATTTGCCCGTGCCGCGCGCCCCCCACAACAGGACGTTGTTGCAAGGCCGTCCCGCCAGGAATTGCCGCGCGTTCAGATCCATGGCCGCCTTTTGACGGTCGATCCTTTGCAGGTCGGCCAGCCGCAGACGATGGGGATGCCGCACCGGTTGCAGGTAGCCGCGCGGGCCGAATCGCCGCCAGCGAAACGCCCGATACCGCGCCCAGTCCGGCGGTTCCGGCGGGCTGGGCAACGTGGCGGCCAACCGCTCGAGCGCGATGGTCAGCCGCTCGGCCAGCATCCGCTCCAGGGTCAGCGTCACCGCCGCCATGCCACTAGCGACTCATCACTAGCGCGCCGCCGGAGCCGCCCAGCACGATCAGATCGGCGACGATGCGGGCGCTTTCCTCCAGCGCCGCGTCCGGAATCACGCTGTCCTTGCCTTCCGGGATTTCATCGCCGGCCTTGAGCGGCGGCAAGCCCTTGGCGACGCGGTAGCGGTTCTCGCGCTCCCGCTGCCAGGCTTCGATCCGCTCCCGCTCGATCCGGCGCTGGCTCTCCAGCAGCGACGCCGTGGTCTTGTCCCGCTGCTGCCGGGTGAACTCGAGGTCGCGCAGGAACGCCTGATAGTCGGGATCGCCGGCGACCCGCGCCTGATGCCGCCGCGCCAGTTCGGGCGCCAAGGCCAGGATTCCACGGTCGCCGCGATAGCGAGCGGCGGCGATTTCGTCCCAGGGCAGCGCGTTTTTTTGAGCACTCTCGCCGACCTCCTCGCTGTCCACCGCCGAGGGAATGGCGATATCCGGTCGAACGCCGCGGTGCTGGGTGCTGCTGCCATTGACCCGGTAGAACTTGGCGATGGTCAGCTTCAACTGGCCCTGCGGGTCCCGCGCTCGGGTGAACCGGTTCAGATCCACCAAGGTTTGCACCGTGCCCTTGCCGAAGGTGGGATCGCCGATGACCAGACCACGGCCATAATCCTGGATGGCGCCAGCGAAGATTTCCGAGGCCGAGGCGCTGGCGTGATCCACCAGCACCGCCAGCGGCCCGTCGTAGGCCCGGCCGGGTTCGCTATCCTTCTCGATTTCCACGTCGCCGCCCGCATTGCGCACTTGCACCACTGGCCCCTCGCCGATAAACAGACCGGTCAAATCCACCGCCTCCTGCAGGGAGCCGCCGCCGTTCTCGCGCAGGTCCAGCACCAGGCCGTCGATCTTGCCGCGCACGTCTTCCAGCAACCGGCGCACGTCGCGGGTGGTGCTGCGGTAGTTGGGATCGCCGCGCCGGGCGGCGTCGAAGTCGCTATAAAACGCCGGGATGGTGATCACCCCGATCCGCAGGTCGCGGCCATCCGAACCCCGCAGCGTCTTGATCTCGCTCTTGGCGGCTTGCTTCTCCAGCTTGATGGTGTCGCGCACCAGTCGCACGGTTTTTTCCGCCGCCGTCGCGCCGGCCTTGCCCGGCAGCACCTTCAGGCGCACCACCGTGCCGCGCTGGCCGCGAATGCGCTCCACCACATCGTCCAGCCGCCAGCCCACCACGTCCAGCCAGGGATCGCTGTCGCCCTGCGCCACCGCCACGATTCGGTCGCCGGCCTTGATCTGCTGGCTGAGGTCGGCGGGACCGCCCGTGACCAGTTCGACCACCGTCACCATTTCCTCATCCATTCGCAGCACGCAGCCGATACCCTCCAGCGACAGCCGCATCTGGATGTTGAAGTTCTCAGTGTTGCGCGGCGAGAAATAGGCGGTATGCGGATCGAAGGCCTGGGCGACCGCGTTCATGTACAACTGGAACACTTCGCCGCTGGTGGTTTGCTGGGCCTGCCGCAGGCGGTTGTCGTAACGCTTGATCAGCAGTTCGCGGGCGGCGGCTCGCTCCTTGCCGGAAAGCAGCAGCGTCAGCATCTCGTGTTTGAGCCGCTTGCGCCAGAAATCGTCCAGCTCGGCCGAACTCTTGGCCCAGGGAGCGTTCTTGCGGTTCACGTCCAGCGACTCGTTCACATCGAAGCGAAAGTCCTGCTGGAGCAGGGTCTGAATCCGGGCGGTCCGCTCCGCTAGTCGGCGCAGATAGACGTTGAACAAGTCGTAGGCGGGCTGCAAGTCACCCTTTTTCAGGGCGTCGTCCAGGGTATTGCGGTACTTCGCGAAACCGGCGATGTCGCTGGCCAGGAAATAGGCGCGGCCAAAATCAAGATCGTCGAGATAGTTGGTCAGGACCAGGGCGGACAACCGATCATCCAGTTTGCTCTGGCGATAATGGTGCTGGGACAGCAGTTCGGCGATGGTTTTGTCGAGCGCGGCCTGTCGGTCGGTCGGGGCCAGGGTTGGGAAGGCGGCGTCCGCACCGGCCGGTTCGGCCGGTTTGGCGAACGCCGCCGTCAGGCTCAGCGCGAGCATCACGGGCAACCAGGCCAGGAGCTTTGGGATTTGGAAATTACGCATGATGGTTCTCGACGGAAAGGAGCCTCGACGCGCCACCCGGCCAACCTTGTCCTCAGGACAAGGCGGGATGGACCAGCAGGATATCGGTGGCGACCGGTTGCTTGCCGTTCGGTTCGGCCAGGGTAAATTCAAAGATATGATTGCGGGACGGCAGTTTCATCACGTTAAAGCCATCCGGCAGGCTGGAGTCGTGAAAGAACGCCGTCCGGTACGGGGAATCGGGGTCGCGCGAATCGGTCTTCCACAGATACGGCGACAGCTTGACCAGAAACCGCATGAAGCCGAAGCTCTTGTTGTCGTCGTGGTGATAGCAGTAGCCGCGCACCCGCGACCCCATCGCCCCCCAC
>WBUJ01000143.1 GCA_008933795.1 Candidatus Contendibacter sp.
CTCCGGACGCGGCGGCGATGCGGGACCTGCTGCGCGGCCTCGATCTGGCCGCGCTGGCCGGGGCGGCGATCCCGCCCGCCGACCTGGCCGACCTTGACGAGGCGCTGTATCTGGCCGGGGCGGTGGACGGCGCGGGCAAACGGCTGAAATTCAGCCTCGGCCCGCCCGATTACCGCGCCCTGGACTTGATCGGCCAGCAAAACTATTTCTGGCTGATGGAGCACTACAGCGGCGAGGTGCAACAGGGTTTCGATGGGCTGTTGAACCAGGCGGTTGCGGAGGGCTGGAGTCGGGACCGGCTGGCCGAGGCGTTGCGCGCCCACTTCCAGGACCTCAAGCCGGCCAGCCGCGCCTACTTCAACGGCCTGGCCGATCACTCGGCCCGCAAGCTGCGCGAGATCGGCCGGGTGGCCGGCTACGAGCGGGCGGGCGTCACCCACGTCAAGGTCAAGGCCATCCTCGATGAGCGCACCTCAAAGATTTGCCGGGCGATGAACGGGCGGATCATCCCGGTGGCGGCGCTGGCGGCGCAGAGGGAAAAGATTCTCGCCGCCCAGGGCAAGGAGGGCCTGAAGCGGGCCGCGCCGTGGCTGGACGCCGAGGAGGTCGTCGGCGATTTGCCGCCGGCCTACGGCTTGCCGCCGTATCATTACCGCTGCCGCACCGTCACCGTGGCCTACTTCCCGGAGTTGTAGCGCGGCGGGCGAGGCGATTTCGTGGAGCGACGACGCGGGGCAACCGATCAAGAAAGGTGAAGACGATGGGCCGGAAAGCGAAGATCAAGTTTTACTGCTATGAATTTTTGGTATCGGTGGACGGCGCCGGACAGCACGATGGTAAGCACGCGGCCATCCTGGCTTACTGCTGCGTTGATACCGCCACCACCGAGCGCGCCTACCTGCTGATGACCGGCCAGGCGGCGGACCTGTCCTAACCCACTCGCGCCAGGGACGGCGAAGGAGAACGAGAACGAATGAACGAAGACCTATTGACGAAAGCCAACACCGCGCAGAGCGTACCATCAAGCGATTTGTTGGCATTGCAGATTCGCAATCTGATTGCGGCCCGCGAAGCCAACACCGCGCAAGCAAACCAGGAGCTTTATCGCGGCGGATGGCTATGGGACCACGCGCAGCACGACCGCGAGTTAGCGGCACAGATTGACGCGCTTTTCGAGAAGGCCAAATGACCATCATCCCGCTACCCACAATCCGCCTGATCATCCTGCCGTGCGTCATGCGCTACAACGCGCGCTACACCTCCACCACCACCGCCACCAGGGCCGGCGCTTCCCCGTCCAGGCGGCCCTCGCGGATGAAGTAGCTCTTGCCCACTTCCCCCTCGCCCCGCACCCGCAGGCGGGAACCACTGGGGAATTCGAGGGTGCATTCCGTGGCGTCCGTATCGACACAAGCCCCTACCGTCACCAGACTCGGCGGGCTGGCCAGTTGCTGAAACCGTCGCCACAAGTTCATGCCGTCACCTCCACTGCCCGCACTTCGATGGTTTGCGTCACGGTCCCGAACCCGACGGCCAGACTCACGCTGGTAATCAGTCCCGCCCAGGTCTTCCCGCCGTCGTCAAACCGTACCAGTTCGCCCACCGCCCGCAACGGACTGGGGCCGTTGTCAGCGGACAGCGGCAGCGCCAGGGTGAAATCAACGCCGGCCAGGGCGTCACTCAACAGCGCGATGCCGCGCGCCCGACAGGCGTCCAGGTGGCACAACAGCGGTTCGATGATCGGGCTATCGGGCAGACTGACGCCGGGCAGGCCGGTTCGCTTGACCCCGGCCAACACGGCTTGGCCGTCGCCCAGATAGACCGCATCCCACGGCTGGCCGTTGCGGGGGGACCAAGCCAGGGTCTTGAGGATAGCGCGGGGCAGCACCAGGTCGGGTTCGGTGGCCGCCCAGTCCCACGCAGCCACCGGGTATTTCGGCGCGACCCGCAACCAGGACAACGCCGGATCCGCCACCACCCGCCCGCCCGCCGTCTCCACGATCTGCACGATCACTTCGATCGGCGTTTTCTGGCTGTAGCTGAACCGCCCGGCGGGCGCGAGCCAATCCGGGAAATCGAGCGGCCAGTCCAACTGCCAATCGGTTCCGGTCAATTCCTGTTCCGCCAGTTGCCGCGCGGTCTTGGCTTGGTCTTCATAGCCGTTGACGGCCAGCGCCACGCCGGGACCGAGCAGCGCCGCCCGCCCGCGCCCTTGGGTTTGGCCGCCGGTCTGGCCGAACTGGGCGGAGCCGGAGACCTGATCCAAGCGGAACTGCCAGACGTGGCCATCCAGTTGCACCTCGACCTCGACCGCCTGCGACACGACCGGCCGTAGCAAATCCACCGCGGCGGAACCGGCCAGCGTTGCGCCCAGGCTCCAACTCCATTCATCCCACGCGCTGCTGAGGGTCACGGCGCTGACCGGAATCGACACCCGATCCGGCAAGCGCACCAAATCAAAGGTGTGCTGCATTCGATAACTCCGCTGTATAGGGATGACCCAAGCCGGCGCGCGGCCAAAATGGAAGCGCAGCGGGGCAAAGGTCGGGGCGTGGAAATGGAAGCGCAACGCGGCGCGCGGCGGAACCGGCGGAATCGGCGGCAAGGCCGGCCAGGGCCAGGACAGCCCACCGAGAATCCGGGCATCGCGCCAGGGGTCACGCCACCCCCGCGCCAGGAGCACGGCGGAACCGCAGGGCGACCCCCGCTCGATGACGAAGGCCAGCGCCTCACGCCAGACCAGCGCCCGCGCCCGAGTGGCCACCCGTGCCCGGAACCAGACGCCCACGAGGTCCCGCGCCCGAACGAGCGCATCGCGCCAGTCATCGCCCGCGCCTGTCGTCACCAGCGGGGCGCGGCCATGCGCCGCCCGCGTGGTCTGCGCGAGCAGCTCTCCATCGCGCCAGGTCGTGGCGGGTGATCGGCTGGCGAGCGTCACGTCCCGCCATGGCGTCCGCAGGGCGGAGGTTTGGTGCCCCGCATCCGTCCAGGCCGGGCCGACGCTGCACAGCGCGGGCGCGGAATGACCCCAGGGGATCCGGTTCGGCGCGGCTTGGTCGGCGGCCACGCCCCAGGGCAGCCGGGTACTTCCGGCCCGCACGTTTTGCGGCGGAATCTCGCCGGGGAAGGGGACCGCAGGGACGCGGAAGCGCGGGTTCCGCAACACCCCAACCGGTTCAATAGGGGGTGTGGGGGCCGGCGTCCAGACGTAGCGCGGGTTACGGAGAAGGGCGCGAACGCCGGGAGTGACCGGCCAGGAAAAATGGAGCCGATCCGGCGCCGGCGCGCGAAAGGCGAACGCCAGCCCGGCCATGGCGTTAGCTCATCGGGTCGGGAGTTTGCCCGCCGTAGGCCAGCGGCGGATAAGCCGCGTCGTAGCAGACCACCAGATAGGTGCGGCTGCGATTGAGATAGGCGAGGGTCCAGGTGCCATCCGCCGCACTCCACGCCTCGCGCACCAGATGACCGGTCCGCTCGTCAAACACCCGCAACCGGGCCTGATAGGGCGCATTGTCCAGGGTGATCGGGTCATTGGCCGGATTGGCGAACTGGCCGTCGCCGCCGTACACCATATCGCGGGTGCGCCGCCCGCCGCGCAGGATCGCGGCCATGGCTTACCGCCAAGGCCCGGTGATGTCGATCAGGCACTGGGCGGCGTTGGTGTTGCCGGTGACCAGCCCGAAACATTGCAGCGTCCGGCTGGGCAGATCGGGCACATCCGTGACCGTCGCCAGCAACGCCAGCGGGTTCGCGTGCAGCGGGGTGTACAGCCCCGGCAACGCCCGACTACGGATGACGCTCCCCTCGACCACCGCGACGGGAGCGAACAACAGCCCGTTGTCGGGGGGATGCGGATAAGTCGGCCCACTCCCGCCCATGACCGTATACACCCCGTTGTCGCCCATGAATCCGCACGCGACGGCCGTGCCCAGTTGGGTGTAGGTTCGCGCCAGGTATTTGCCGACCTGGGTCGCGGTGTACGCCACCAGGGTCGCAAACGCCATGGGGGTGCCGTAGACGCTCGGCAGCGTATCAACGCCCGCCTGCCACGCGCTCAGCAAGCTGCTGTACCCGTCGCCGGACTTGAGGCTGTTGATGTCGCCGAACGCATAGCCGCCGTACACCCCCGGCTGGGACGCCAGCGCCGCGATGCCCAGGTAGAAAATCCCGCCGTCGCCGACCAGCCACCAGGGGCGGGCGGTGCTGTCGCTGGTGCTGGATTTCCAACAGGTCAGCGCATTGGCCGCTTGCGTGGTGTCCGGGAACGGGCCGGTGCCGGTGTCCACATCCGACATCGTTTCGTAGCCCCGCAGTTTTGCCCAGCGGCCATTGGCCGAGGTCGGCGTGCTGCTGTCGTCCAACACCCGCAGGTAACTTTGCACGTACTGGGCTTGGGGCAGATAGGCGGCCTTGTTCGTTCCGCTGAACGGCTTGGTCCAGCCCAGCGGGGCAATCATGGCGCTCAGCGTCCCCGTGGCCGGGCTGGTCGTGCCCGAGTCAATCGCAAAGGTCAGGTGGGTGCTGTCGGCCACGGTCAGCACCCGGAACTCGTCGTTCCAGGCGGCCTCGTTCGCGCCGCTGATGGCAATCACGTCGTTGACTGCGTAGCCATGCGCCCCGCTGAACGTCACGGTAGCGGTCCCGCCGGTCTGCGTGGCGCTGCTGATCGACTGGCTGTTGAAGCCATCCTTGAGACAGGCATCCAGGAGCGTGACCAGACTGCCCGCCGTGCCGTTCAGGGTCGGCGCGCCGGTCTGGGTCGAGGTGTAGCGTTTAACGGCAAGGGTCATGGCGAACTCCTACGCATCAATCCCGCCGCGCAACAGCAACCGAAACCGGTCCTGTCCCGTGGTCGGGGCGCTGGGCTGAACGGTCAACGCCAGCCAGGCGGGGAAATTGGCGGGCGGCAGAATGTTGAAGCGGAGCACGTTGCCCGCCACCCAGCCGGAACCCCACCCTTCCCAGGCCAGGGTGAAATAGGGGGTACTGGTCAGCGGATTGACCGGGGCCAGATCGTGGTCAATGTCGTGATAGCCGGATCCGCCCAATTGGTCGGTGATGTCGCCGAGGGTTTCGCCGATCACGCGGAAGCTGGTGGTACTGGTGAACAGCAGCGCCCAGCGTTCGCGCCAGGAACTGGCGTTGCTCAGGTCGAGCGGGTATAGCAGGTTGTTGTACTGGGCCAGGATCGGGTCACCGATCCGCTCGTCACTCCATTCGCTGGTCCAGGCTTGCTGGGCAAAGGGGGTACTGGCTTGCGCGAACAAATCCCCGAACAGATAGGCGCTGGCGACGAGGGCATCCTCGGGGAAGTCGTGGGTCAAGGTCCGATTCAGGGTCAGTTGCCCGCTGATGTCCGCATCCACCACCAGCGCCGCATCTTCAATCGTCGCCTCGACGGTGTAGGGCGCGGTGGTCCCGGTCAAGTCGAGCGGGGTCGCCCAGGTCACAATGCCGGTATCTTGCGCCAGACTGTAGCGGTCGGCGGCCAGCGCCAGCCCATTCGCATCGAACACCCGGACCCGCGCGACGCCGGTCAGGGTGGTATCGACCGTTCCTCCCGCCACGGGAGAAGCCACCTCAACCGAATGATGGTGCAGGATCAACGCCAAATCGCCGGTTTGCAACACGGGAACCCGTCCATCGGTCGGCAACCGAACCGGGTCCAATCCCAACAGGTCGGCATTGAGTGGCAGATAGCTGTACCCAACCGCGTTGTACACCACGGTGTCGGCATAGACCGGGCGTGGTTTGAAAATCTGGTCCACGCTGTTGCGCTCGATGACCGCTTCCGCGTCGTACCAAACCTCGGTCTTTTCCTCTGGGGTCAGGTCCGCGTCATTGACCCACCCGCCCCAGCGAATCCGCACCACGCCAGTCGAGTAATTGATCGTGCCATCGCACACCCCCGCCTGATAGATCACGCCATCGGTATCGGCGGTCACGTTGATGGCCGCCGCGCCGTCCAGCAGGGGGGTGGCGCGAACCGACAACGAGCCGGGGCGAACCGGCGCGATGGCCACCCGGAAGCAGGTTTCATCGACGATGGCGGCTTGCAGTTGGGTGAGCAAGGTTTTCAGGCTTTGCGCCGGAGCGACGTTGCCGGCCCAGTCACTCAGGCTGGCGACGCCGGAACCGTAATCCAGTCCACCGCCCAGCGTGCCCGCGCCCGTCGCCGGGTCCAGGTCGTAGTACAGCACGCCGGCCCGGTCGGCATAGGTGCGTCCGCCGACGAGAAAGCGGGTGGCATTCGGAATCAGGCTTTCGGCATAGCCCTTGGTCAGATCGGCTTGTAGCTCGGCGACGGTCAGCACTTCCCCGGTCACGGACCCCTCGCCGCCGCTGGTGCGATAGCGCACGACCACCTGGCCGGATTCGTCGTGCGGCATGGTCGCCGCGGCGGGCTGGTACTCAAAGTGAGTGAAGAGGTTGCGGAATACCGGGTTCGTGCCGTTGACGCCCAGCCATTCGACGCTGTAGCGCGGCCAGGGAATCGAGACGGTCACATCGGGCAAGAATTGCAGCGTGCCCGCCACGTAGTTGACCGTGCCATCGGTCCCGCCGCTGATGACCAGCGCGCCCGCGCCGTCATCGCGGATCGTTTTGTAGGGGTCTACCAGCGGGCGGTGTTGCATTTCCGCCGGGACGTTGGAGATCGCCTCGTATTCCTCAATCAGCAGGTTCCAAACCACCTGAACCGAACCGGCCACCAGGTTGGTATGGTCAAGCGCCAGGATCAACGAGCCATCCATCTCGCGCAGCGGCGCGTCAAAGGTCTTCTCGCGCGGCGGGCCGTACTGGTAGTCGGCGCTGATTTCGGTGCCCGGCGCAGGCAACAGGGCGGGCACGATGACCAGCGCCCCGGTGTTGTAATCAATCGTACCGGTCGCGTCGCCGGTCAGCGCGCCGTCGCCGTCGTCGCTGGCGGTCTTGGCCACCGCGTTGACCGTCCAACTCAAATCCAGGCTGGAGGGAACGACGTTGCCATGGGCCAGGGTGGCGCGGATTTTGGGCGGGTCAAACGTCCCGGCGCTGCGGTCAAAGGTGTCTACCGCCCGCGCCCAGAAGAACAGGATTTCGCTGCCCACGTCCGGCAACGCCCCGCAGGTGACCAGGACGGAACCGGTGGTAAAACTCAGACTGCCCGCGCCGTGCGCCGAGGTGGCGCCGACCAGGCCGCCGTCGCCCCGATCTTGCAACCGATACCACTTGCCGGCCACCTGGTAATCCACCCGCAAGGTGCCCGGGCGGGGAATGGGGAGCAGGGTCAGGGTCCAGTTCAGACTGCGGGTTTCGGCGGTGACCGCCAGGCCCGCGGTCAGGCTGACCGCGCCCGGCGCGGCGGCGGGGGTCCAGGTCACGGTCTTACTGCCGCCGTAAGTCGGCCCGCCGCTGACCCCGGTCAGCACGCCCTCGGTGTAGTCAATCGCGCCGACCACAGTCGCGCCACTCAGCAAGTCGCCGCGGCTGTTGTCGGTCAACGTGGTCGCGCCGGTGACCAGGGTCAAGCTGCCCTGAACGATGCCCGCGCCCAGGTAGAGCGCGGCGGTCGGTGACAGGGTGGCGCTGGTGGTCAGGGACAGATTACCGCCGCTGACCGTCAACGGCAGCGCCGCGCTGGCCGCGTCCAGGTCCACCAGGGGCGTTTCGGTTTGCGCGCTGGGCACCAGTTGGCCGTACAGGGTATCCACCCACACGGTCCGCTCGCCGGTCAAAGCCGCCTGCGCCAAGGGGCGCGTGCTGTAATAGTGCGCTGCCGCGGCGGCGACGGTATCGCGCAGCCGGGTTCGGGCGGTGGTACTGGTATAGCGGGAGACTTCCAGCCCAGCGAAGTCGTAGCGCAGGGCGTCGGAAATCGCCAGGGTCACCACCCGGCGGCGAAACTCGCTGGGAATGCCGTTGATGGTGTCGATAAAGGTGCGCACTTCGTGCTCGACCCCAGTGATGCGGACGTACTGTTCCAGTTCTTCCTCGTCCCCCTCGTCCTGAATCAGCACCAGGGTCTGGCCGACCTCGGGGACTGCGGTCGTTTCCAACTGGTAAAGCTGCACCGCGCGCTGGCCGGCGAGGTGGTTGCCGTAGACCCAGCCCGGCCAGTACGGGCCGCGCACCAGGTAGCGTTCCACGTAATCGCGCGCCTCGGCGCGGGTATCGGTCCAGGAGCCGGGCGCGAACAAAATCACGTCCACCGCCGGATCGGCGGGCCGATGGCTGATGGCCAGGTGGGCGCCCAGATAGAGCGAGGTGTCGGCGCTGCGATTGGCGGCGAAAATCTTGCCCAGCCGAACCCGGCCCATGACCCGGTCGGTCGGCGCAATGTCGGGGAAGATGTTGTTTTCTTCCCCGTCGGCGATGACATTGCCGGTCATCCGCCCGCCACCCGCGGCGGTATCGTCCATCCGTTCGGATTCGAGAAAGACCAGATCGGTTTCGGTAATCGGCATGGCGCTACTCGGTTAGGTGCGTTGCCGCGCCCGTTCCAGCGCAGCGAGAAGTTCTTCGACGGACAGCCCCGCGCCGGGGACATTGCCCTTGGCGTTCGCGGCCAGGTCTTTTTTAAGCTTGGCCCGCAGCGCATCAATCCGCGCCGAAAGCCCGGACAGGTCGGCATTGTTGAGGGTGCGAAGCTTGTCGGTGAGGCTGGCCATCGGGACCCTGTTTAAAAACGTTTAAATCGTGTTTAAAAATCGCGCGAATCGTTCGGGAATACCCAAGGGGCGGGTCGGAACGAAAGCGCCTGAAAACGCCTCCTAGACGCCTTGGCGGCGATTTCATAAACCGCGTCCCAGCGCCGCCTCGTCCAGGCCCTCCACCGGCCCCATCCCCAGTTCGGCGCGCGCCTCATTCGGTTGCAGCACGCCGCTTTGCACCAGAGTCTGGAGATAGGTCGCATCGGTCTGCGGGTCGGTGATGTCCATCTCGGTGAATTTCAGAGCCAGCCCCTCGGGCAGCAGCGGGCGCAGCCAGTCCGCCAGCAGGGCTTGGCGCTGGGCGATCAGGCAGTCCTTGAAGAACTGCAATTGCGCGGTCATTTCGCCGCCGCCGCCCAGTTGCCCGGCGGCGATCACCCCCAGCAGCCGGGGCGGCACGCCGTGGGCGGCCAGCACCTCGTCGCGGGCGAAGCGCTTGAGTTCGGCAAAGCTCATGTCCTTGGCGTCGGTTTGCAGCCGCTCGAACCGCAGCTCGCCATTGCCGGTCGATAGCAGCAGGGTCTTGTGGGCGTTGAGCGACCCCTTGTGCTGGGCCTGGAAGAAGTCGCGGATGGCCGCTTCGGCCTCGGCGTTCAGCGCGGCGTTTTGCGCGACGATGGCCCAGGCCGGCATGCAGTTGTTCTGAAAAAAGCGGTAGTTCCATTCGCTGGCGTGGGCGTCCATGAGGATGGCGTTGAGCGCGGGCAACCAGTCCGGCACGCCGTAGGCGCTGGCCTCCGGGTGGGGCAGGCCCAGCGCGTACACGCCGCGCGCCGTCCCGTCCCAGGCCGGCCAGTCCTGTTGGCGGGCGCCGGTGCGCTGGCGATAGCCGTGCTGGGTGCGCCAGACGGTGACGGCGGGGATGGGGTAGAGCGCGACCGCGCCGCCGGCCAGGGGGATGGCCTCGACATAGGCGTTGCCGAAGGTTTCCAGGTCCAGCGCCAGCGTCCAAATCGCTGTGCTGAAGCCGCCGGCCGGCCAGGCGGCAGTCCAGGCGTCATAGGCGTCCGGGCGCGGCTCGCCCGTTGGGGCGTCCACCAGCCGCCAGCCCAGGCCGACCGCCGCCATGGCTTTGATCCGCACGCAGCCGGCGTGATAGGGGTTGAGCTTGATGGCTTCGATCGCGGTGGAAAAATCGAACGGGCGGGGCCATTCGTCGCCGGCCGGCGCGGCGGTCGCGGTCGGCCAGCGCGCCGCGCTGCTGGTGATGGTGGCGGCCTTGAGCAGGGCCGGCGGCGGGGATTTTTTGCCGAAGCCGAACATCACGCGGTTCCTGTCAGGTTGAGTTCAATGAGGCGGGCATGGCGGGCCAGTTCGCGCGCCACCGCGGCGCCGATCTCGGGCGCCGCCAACCGTTCGATTTCCGGGATCACCTTTTCGGCCGCCGCCGTCAAAAACGGCTGGGGCGGCTGACCTTTCACGCTCTTGACCGGGTGGCGCGCGCCGGGCCAGTACAGCGCCTTTTTGCGAATCGGGGTAATTCGGCGCTTGAACGGTCCATACAGCCCGGTGCCCTGGTGGACAAAAATCGCGTACTCCAGATTTGTGCCCATCGCCACCGTAGCGTCGTCGAGTTCCTGCACCGTCAGGCTGGCGCGCAGGTCGCCGGTCCGGTAGGGCGCGGCTTCCCAGGCGTGTTCGCGCGCCCGTTCGGCGATCTTGAGCAGGGCGCGGGTGATGGCGTCGGCCAGTTCGGTCATGCGGCCTCTTAATAACTTTAACTACTAAAAAAACAGTGTATCATAATCTTTAGTTATTAAAAGGCAGGAGAGGGGCATGGCCCCCATGCGATCGCTGGAGAGCGAGATGAGTTCCGAGTAGTTCCGAGTAGGTCGGGCAAAAGCGCAGCGTTGCCCGACGGTTCAGGCCATGGCGATGAGCGCAAGTCGGGCACGTCCTGTGCCCGACCTACTCTACTGTCATATTCATTTTTGTTATATCTTGTAGGTGTTGA
>WBUJ01000144.1 GCA_008933795.1 Candidatus Contendibacter sp.
AAGGCCCAGATGGCGCGTGAGCTACAGATTGGACAGGCAACGGTGTACCGGATTCTGGCAAACACGGCACCAAAACCACGGCAAAACCCTTAGCGTGCTTTAATTTCCGTTTCGTGAGCTGACCCCAATCCCCGGTTCGTGCGCGACAACCCCCGCTGGAAGCCCTATCCCAGCCATCCCTACGCACCGTCCCGTCCGCCGCCGAATCTGAAGATCACGGTGGTGGAGGCGCGCGCGGCGGGAGCCGGAACGGCGACGGTCCCGACGGATCGCCCAGCGCCGGCGGGGCCGCCGGATGGTTGGGGACAACGCTAGGTGGCGCGCGATGGCGATGACCCTGCTGGAGTGGCCGGCGTCGCCCGGGTTTCCGGAACCCCTCTGGTATTGGGTGGAGGATTGGCACCGGTTGCTGTTGTGGGCCACCGACCAGGCGGTGTCGGACGTCACCCTCCAGGCCAACCAGCCGGTGGTGGTCGAGCGCCACGGCCGGTTGTTCCCGGTGACCCGGCGCCGGCTCGCCCCGGCCGAGGTCTATCACCTGACCCAGGTGATCTATGGCGACAACGCCCCCAGCCAGCTCGCCGGCGGTCAGGACATCGACTGTTCCTACGAGATCCCGCGCGGGCGCGCGGACCTGGCGCGCTACCGGGTGAACATGACGGCCGTGCGCGCCGGGCGGGAGCGCGGCGTGGAAATCACCGTCCGGACCATCGCCACCACGCCGCCGCCGCTGGCGACGCTCGACCTGCCCCCGGCGCTCCGCGCCGGTCTGGTGTTCGAGCAGGGCCTGGTGCTGATCACCGGTCCCACCGGCTCTGGCAAGACCACTCTGCTGGCGGCCATCATCCGGCACCTGCTGGAAGACCCGCACGCCCACCGGAAGATTCTGACCTACGAGGCGCCCATCGAATACGTCTACGATTTCGTCCCGCGCGTGCATGCTTCCATCGCCCAGCACGAGATCGGGGTCCATCTGCCCAGCTTCGCCGCCGGGGTGCGCAACAGCCTGCGCCGCAAGCCGATGGTGATTCTGGTGGGCGAGGCGCGCGACGCCGAGACCATCACGGCGGTGGTGGACGCCGCCATGACCGGCCATCTGGTCTACACCACCAGCCACACCAACAGCGTGCCGGAAACCCTCCGCCGGCTGGTGTCGGCGTTCCCGGCCGACGGGCGGGACGGCCGGCTGGCGGACCTGCTCGAAGCCTTGCAAACCATCGTGACCCAGCGCCTGGTGCGGACCACCGACGGCCGGCGGGCGGCCGTGCGCGAATACCTCCGTTTCACCCCGGACCTCAAGGACGCCATTCTGGCGCAACCGCCGGCGCGGGTGGTCGCGGCCACTCGTCACCTGGTGCGCGAGCACGGTCGCCCCTTGACCGCCGATCTGGACGCCCTGCGGGAGGCCGGGCGGATCGATGAGCGGGAGTACCGGCTATTCCGGGGACTCGGTACCCAGGCCGACGCGATCTCCCTCCCGCTGCCGGCGGGTCCCGACGCCCCCGAACCCGGAGAAGCCGATGGCCCAGGATGAATACGAGGTGGCGGAAGCGCCCTGGCGCAACACCGCCCTGCCGCCCATGCTCTGGTGCATCGAAGCCCACGCCGCCCTGCCCATCGTGCTGTGGCTGGTCCACATCAGTTGGCCCACTTTCGCGCTGGCGGTCGCCGCCATCGCCGGGCTGACGGTCGTCCGCTATCTGGGGTTCGACGCCCGGTCGGCGTATCGGACCGGGCAGTGCTTCCTGATTCGGGCGCTGACCGAGGGTCGAATCCGGGCGGTGCCCGGACACCGGTTGTGGGAGGGGTGAAGCGCGCACCGGTTTCTGTCCGCAACACACGACATCGCATCGGTCGAAGGGTCAATGCGGATCAATTCAGGATCTGATTGAAGTCGACGCCTTGGGATTTGGCGATGGCCAGCAGGCGCGTCCGAACGGAAGCCGCCAGATCCTTCTTCATGCCAGCGCCTCCAAGTAAGGGCGCATCACATTGGCGACGCGGCAGATTTTCGCATAGCGCCATAGCTCATCGGCGCTGACCTGGTTCCGCTCGCGCGCTTCCCTCAGCGCTTCCAGCGCCACGTCGAGCCCGATCTTGTTCCGGTGTTTGAAGCAATCCACAACCGTCTTGGCCACACTGTAGACGCGGAGTATCACCTGATCGCGCTCGTGGTTTTCGATGCCTTGTGCGTAGGCCGCACCGCTGTACTGGACCATCTTGACTGGCGGGTAATCGATCCGGGGAAGGTGACTGCCTCGGGGCATGGCGATCCAGATTTGGCGAGGGAGTTGGGTCGTCAGTTTATGGAATTGCAAGGCGGTGAGCAGACAGAAAACGGCTTGCGGTACCCGGGTCGCGATGATCGCCAGGCTGTCATGCTCGAAGAGCGCGCTTTCCGGAAGCCGGTAGAGGCCACGCCCCACTTTTTCCAGCCGGCTGCTGGCGGTGAGGCGGGTGAGATACACGCGAGGAACGCCCAGTGCATCCAGGTCGCTGGAACGCAATAGCCCCTTCTGGCGCGCCAGATTCAGGAGGCGTTCGGTATGAGTGTGTTCATGCGGGGCTTTGCAAGAATGTTCCATATTTTCGTCAAATAAAAACTAATCACGAATTATTGTAACAGATCGAGAGATCGACTCTTCAGATTTTTGGGTAACCCATGGCTTACGGCCGTGCTCGTCCTCTGTGGAAGACGGGGAAAATCTGTGAGTCCATGAGTCGGTGAGTCGGTGAGTCGGTGAGTCGGTGAGTCTGTGAGTCGTTCCACACCGGAGAGACGGATCGCTTTGTTTCGCCAAGTTGCCCCGGTATGCAGCAGCGCCGCTTGAGGCGTCATCAAGAAGCTGAACGGGAAGATAGATGGTCGAGGTCGAGGGGGTCGCTTTCCACATAGTCGCGGGCGGTGAGATCATCGAGCGTCATGACGCCGCCGTTGCCTTGTCGCCAGGAAGCGAGCGCCGCATCGACGGCTTCGCGGTTTGCATCGTCGTTCCGCGCCATCACGGGGTACGGTCGACCTTGATCGTTCTGGCCAGTCGGGATTGGCCGACTTCACGATGGACGGTATCTTGGAGCGCGCCAACCCGTTCGGCGGGTGGCGGCGGCTTTCGCGCCGCCCGCGCGGACTCTGAAAGGGGAGGCCCCACGGGAAGCGGAATCTCGGCCGGGATCGCGGCGGTCGATGGATCGGAAGAAGCGTTCACGATCACAAGGTAGCCGGTTCCACCCCAAATGTCATAAGAAGTATTGAAGAGGAAAACTCCCTGGCCAAAAAAGCGGGATGGAAGGGTCGCCCACCCCGCGGACGACTTTCGCCACCCCTAAGGCCGTCCGAATTCGACGGCGTCGATCCTAGCCTGTCCATCTTCCAGGGTAAACGATTCAATGATGATGGCCTCCGAATACACATCGCCCCCCAGGACGACGTAGACGAACGGCCATTCATCGCGGTCCTCCAACTCGATCGGGTCCACCGGACCCCAGTCGAGCGGAATCATGCGCTCGAACTGCTCGCGTAACGCCGTTATGTCCAGGCGCGCTTGAAGTCGCCGGCTGCACATCGCGTGGGCGGCGGGGTAGTCTCCGCGCACGAGCGCGCGGGCAAAATCCAAAGCCAAAGTCTTCTGGGTCGGATCGAACATCTCTTCATCTTCCTCCAGCCTGACGGCGCGCCGCGCCGGCATTCAGTCACCAAAAAACGGATGGAACACACCATATTTGGATTGGAATCTTGGCGATGATCCACAACGCCCGTCGATCCGAATCGGCCCGTGCCGGACCCCGACCGAGTCAGTGGTGACTTGGGAGGGATCGAACTACTATCTGCCGGTCTCCCCGTGTTGCCCGAACGCCTATGATCGAACTGTTGTGTTACGAACCCGGCATTTATGCCGTGGACGCCGGCTACCTCCGCCCCCAACTCGCCGCGATCTATCTCCTCGTCGAAGGCGGCCGGGTCGCCGTGGTGGACACCGCCACCAACGCCTGCCTGCCGCGGGTATTGGACGCCTTGCGGAGCCTGGGACTGCCGCCGACCCGCGTCGATTACGTCTTCCTGACCCACGTCCATCTGGATCACTCCGGCGGTGCCGGGGCGATGATGCAGACCTTTCCCGAAGCCCGGCTGGTGGTGCATCCGCGCGGGGCGCGACACATGGCCGACCCGGCGCCGTTGTTCGCCGCCGTCCAGGCCGTCTACGGCGCGGATGCAGCCGAACAGTTGTATGGTGAGTTAGTACCGGTGCCGGTCGAGCGCATCCTCGCCGCCGGCGATGGTCATACTCTTGACCTCGGTGGCCGCACTTTGGTGTGTCTGGACACCCCCGGTCATGCCCGCCACCACCTGAGCCTGCTCGATACCCACAGTGGCGGCCTCTTCGCTGGCGAGGCCTTCGGCATCTCCTTGCGCGAGCTGGATGTGGATGGCCGTGCCTCGATCCTGCCCGCCATCGCGCCCACCCAGTTCGACCCGGCGGCCATGCAGGCGTCGGTGGGCCGGATTTTGGCCTTGCAGCCGCCCGCGCTGTACCTCGCCCACTTCGGCCGGATTCGGGACGTACCGCGCCTGGGCGGCGATCTGCTGCGCCTGATCGAGGCGCAGGTGGCGCTGGCCGAGCGCGAGCGGGACTGTGGTTCGGAGCGCGGCGCGCGCCTCCTGGCCGGCTTGTGGGCGCTGGTGAACGCCGAGGCCGCGCGCCAGGGCTGGCGGCTGGCGGCCGACTCGCTCCACGCCGTGCTGGACGAGTATCTCGCCCTCAATGCCCAAGCCCTGGACGGCTGGCTGGTGCAGACTGCGCCGAGGCCATCCGCACGATGAACTTTGATGAACTGGATCGGCGGCTACGGGTGTTCGAGACCGCCCACGATCACTGCGCGTTGCCGGGTTTGTACCTGGTCGCGCGCCTGGACGGGCGCGGTTTCGGCCAATTGGTGGCGCCACAATCGAAAGCGTAGCGGGTTTGCGATGTATCGGCGGCTATGTTGGGGTGTCACTCAGCCAGCAAGCGTTGTTACCGGCTTACTTTATTTCTGGTTTCCTTCACGGGAAGGTGGGTCTGGCATATTGGCCAATCAATTTATATTATTGCATTTCTTCCATCTCGAAGAAGATTTGCAATGTTAATCCAGCGACATGCCGCTTCCATCGTCCAGTCCGCCCTGAATCGTCAGGCCGCCGTCGCCCTGATCGGTCCACGCCAGGTTGGGAAGACGACGCTGGCGCGGATGCTCGGCGAGCAGCGGAATGCGCTGTATCTCGATTTGGAGGATCAGGAGGACCGCGCCAAGCTGGCCAGCCCGCGCCTGTACCTGGAGCGATTCGAAGACCGGTTGGTGATTCTCGATGAAATCCACCGGATGCCGGAACTGTTCCAGACCCTGCGGGGTGTTATCGACGCGGGTCGCCGCAAGAGCAAAGGCGTCGGGCGGTTTCTCATTCTAGGGTCGGCGTCCGTTGATCTGTTGCGCCAGTCGGGTGAGAGCCTGGCCGGACGCATCGCCTATGTGAACCTCACGCCGCTGACGGCGCTCGAAGTTGACGCGCAACGCCCGGGGCTTGAACAATTGTGGCTGCGCGGCGGCTTCCCGAATCACTATCTCACCGTGGATGACGCCGAAAGTCTGGCGCGCCGCAAGGACTTCATTCGCACCTATCTCGAACGGGACGTGCCGATGTTCGGCCCGCGCATCCCGGCCGAGACTCTGGAACGGCTGTGGACCATGCTGGCCCATCACCAGGGGGGCCTGCTGAACGCCTCGGAACTGGGCCGCGCTCTGGCGATCAGCACCCAGACCGTGACGCGCTATATTGATCTCCTGGTCGATCTGCTGCTGGTGCGGCGCTTGCCGCCCTATCATGCCAACATCGGCAAGCGGCTGGTAAAAGCGCCCAAGGTTTACGTGCGCGACAGCGGTTTGCTGCACGCTCTGCTGAATATCGAGACGCTGGATCGACTGGCCGGCCATCCGGTGATCGGGGCCAGTTGGGAAGGATTCGTGCTGGAAAATCTGCTGGCGGTACTGCCGTGGCGAACGCAACCGCTGTTTTATCGGACGGCCGTCGGCGCGGAAATTGATCTGGTGCTGGAACGACCGGACGGAGAACGATGGGCCATCGAAATCAAGCGCGGCCTGGCGGCGAAGCTCGAACGGGGTTTCCACCACGCCCGCCAGGATCTCGCGCCGGCGAAAGCCTTCGTCGTCTATTCCGGCGAGGAGCGCTATCCGGTGGCGGACGGCGTTGAGGCCATTGGCGTACGCGAGCTGGCGACCATGCTAGCGTCGTTGTGAGTCAATGAGCAAGTCAGTCAATAAGTCAGTGAGTCAATCCGCCGATGAGTCGTTCCCCACCCCGGCCAGCTTGAAGGGGGGAACGACAGAAGAGCACGGTCGAGTCGCCCTCACGGTTCCGGCTCGGAGGGGGCGGACGCCAGCCGATTGGACCGCTCGCCCGGCCAAGCCTCCAACACCGCCCGCAGTTCCCGCAGCACCTCGACCAGCGGCCGTTCCTGATCCGACTCCGGCACGGCGGCGGCGGTGACCCGCAGCCGGTCGGGCGATCCGGCTTCCCGGACCAGTTCCAATACCGCCCGCCGTTGGCGAGCCATCCCCCGGTCGTGGCCGGCGGGGTCGCACTGTTGCACGGTTTCGTACACGGCCAGCGTCACGTCGAACGACTCGCCCTCCACCGCAGGATCGTAACAGGCGAGCAGGGCGTTGATCCCGGTCTCGGTTCGGGCATCCAGCCCCACCCAGGTGATTTCCTCGCCGGGCGCCAGCGGGGGGGCGATGCCCAACGCCCGGTAGAATTCGGCCAGGGTCAGCGTTTGGCCGACCAGGTCGGTGAATGCGGGGCCGATCGGTAAAAAGTTCATGGAGTTCGCTCTGGGTGGGTGGCGGCGGAAGCCGGGTAGAACCGATGTTCGGCTCAAGGCCGGGGTGGGGGCGCCGCGCGCGCCGGCTCACCGCGGGCGACCGCGCTTTCGGGACGGTGCGTGGCCGACGGCTCGTGCTGGGTGTTATACCAGTCCCGGTATTTGGCAGGCGCGTACCAGGCGAACGTTTCCCCCAAAACGGCGAGCACAGCGGCGCGATCCGCCGGTTCGATCCGCATCGTCATGACGGCGCGGTCGCCGGCCAGGGGCTCGCCGGCCAGCGGCAACGCCCGCCAGGCCTGGGAATGCAACAGGACCGCGTTGCGGGCGTGCGCGCCGGGGATGCTGAGCCGCACCGCGTCCGCCTCGATCTCCAGCACGAAATCCCGCCGCCGGTCGAACTGGAGCGGATGGCCGCCGTCGTCGGTCTGGGCGATCAGGACGGTGAGCGGCAGCGGGCGCTGCTGGAGCGCGTGCGCCACGCACGCCGCCAGCACGGCGGGACCGCGCAGCAGGACCGGCTGGTCGCGCAGTTCGGTCAGGGTGTAGTCCGCGTGCAGCAGCACGCCGCGCTGGCGCTGGCCCTCGGCGTCGGTGAACAGTTGCGGCCGGCCCAGATTCTCGCGGGTGGCGAGTTGCAGGGCGGCGTACAGGTTGCCGGTGAGCAG
The DNA here is from genome assembly GCA_008933795.1 of Candidatus Contendibacter sp. Lineage (GTDB taxonomy): Bacteria > Pseudomonadota > Gammaproteobacteria > Competibacterales > Competibacteraceae > Contendibacter. Next base: position 7,544 of record WBUJ01000144.1, read on the forward strand.
GTGGCGCCGGCGCCGCACCAGACCGCGCTCGGCCCGGTCGAAGTCCTCCAGCCGCAGCGGGGTCGGACTGACGGCGTAGTCGGCCTGGTGCAGGCCGTAGACCGACCGGGTCACCAGGCGCGGCTCGCCGGGGAGAGCCAGCCGCACCAGATACTGACCCGCCAGGTGGGCGCCTTTCTCCAACGGTGGATCGATCTCGACCACCCACCCGCGCCGCAGGACCGTTTCGGTCGGGTCCGCGCCGTCCGCCGGTTCGACCGGCGACCGGGCGTCGTACCATTCTAGCGTCGTACCGATCTGCACCGCATCGAGAAAACGGGCGATCACCTGCAAGGCCTGATGCACGGTCTTGACCGGGTTGTCGTCGGGCGCGGCCAGGCCCTCCTCGACGCTGGCCACGCCGGGGAAGCGGCCGTGCGGCTGGGTCGCCTGCTGGAGCCGGCGGGCCTGGACGGCGGTGAATTCCGCCCGGGTGGACGCCGCGTCGTAGCGAGCCGCCCCCCGGTCGAGCAGGCGCTGCACCCGCTCGCCGCTCAGCGGATTCAAGCGTTCGTCATACTGCACGGTGGTGTAGTAAATCGGCGCCAGGAACACGCTGTCGGGGTCCGCCGCCGCCGTGCCCTCGAATAACTGCTGGGCGACGGTTTCGGCGCGCCAGTCGGCCTCGGCGGTGCGGAACGGATGCAGGCCCTGGCTGCGGTAATGCTCCAGAATGCCGGCGTAGTTGCCGCTCCATTGATCGAGCAATCGCTCCTGCTGGTCCACCGGGAACAGCAGAATCCGGCTCATCACCCGGTTGACGTACCACAGCGGTAACCCATCCCGTTCCCGGGACACGGCGGCGTCGAGCCGTAGCGCCTCGGCCGGATTCTGGGCCGCCCAGTCGCGGGCGACCCGGTTGCCGATGGCGTTGAGCAGGTCCGGGATGGTCCGCGCCAGCGCCGCGTTGTCCTGACTGCTGGTGGTGTTGGCCGACAGTTGCCGCAGCTTGGCGTTCTGCATGGCGATCAGTCGCACCTCGCCGGGCAGGCCGGTGGTCGGGGTGACCACCACGGGCGGCGCGCACTGGCCCCGGCGATTGACCCGACCCCAGAACTGGATGCGCTCGGCCACGTTCTGCGGGATTTGCAGTTCGAACAGCGCCCGGGGCGCCGAACTCCAGCCCGGCACGTCGGCGCGGGCGTGCAGGCTCAGGCCGGTCGCCCCCGAGCGGGTCAGGATCAGGGCCTGATACTGATCGGTGTTGAAGCGAAAAATCAGATCGCTGCGATCCTCCGCCGGGCGCGGCTGGACCACCATCCGCCCCTCGCCGGCGGCGCCCGGCTCGAGCCGCAGCCAGAACTGCCGTCCCGACAGTTCGCCGCACCGGTAGCCGTGCTGTTCGAGGGATTGCCGCACCCGATCCAGCGGCGACAGTTCCAGATCGGGGAACCGGGCGATCTGCCGGCTGATGTGGGCGTGTAAGGCCCACAGCTCGGGCGCGTGGATCGGCTCCTGGGTGGCGCCGCCGTAGCGGTCGCGGCGGGTGAGGGTCATCATCCGGTCCAGCACCCGTTGCAGCGCATCGCGGAAGTGGAGGGCGGGATAGGTGTCGGACGGAGCGTGCGCCGTTCCGGGTTCCGGCGCGCTGTCTTCCAGCAGCGGGCGCGTGGTCATCGGCTGGGGGTCGGGCGCGGCGGGCCGCTCGGGAGGGTCGTCGTCGCCGAGCGCATCGCTCCGGTCGTCGAACCGGTTGGTGATCACCTCGCGCAGCAGGGTTTCCAGGGTATGCTCGAGCACGAACACCGGCTTGCGGCCGGCCTGGAGTTCGCCCAACCCGAACTCCACGGCGTGATCGACCTTGAGCGCCAGCAGGAACAACCGGTTGAGCTGGTACAGCCGCGACCCGAAGTTCATCGACTGCAAGCCCGCCCGCGCGCCCCGGCGTTCGTCGCTGTCGCCCAGCGCCTCGGCCAGCCGCTGGTTCTCCTCGTCGATCATGGCCTGGATGTCGCCGCCGAGGTAGGCCATTTGTTCCAGAATGCCGGCCAGCCGGTCGGCGAGGTCGCGATTGCGGGCTTCGCGGCGGCGGTCCGGCGCGGTGCGAAACGCGATCTGGCTGAGATCGTGCTCGCGGCGGACCAGAACGCCGTCCTCGGCCAGCATCTGGGAGAACACTTCCTGCAGCGGCGCGCCGCCCGCTTGCAGCAGCTCGGTCAGGCAGTCGCGGCGGTAGGGCGCGGGCAGCACCGGCGCGTACAGCTCCAGGTTGTCGGGGCGCTTGGCGTAGGTGGCGCTGGAAAACACCACGCCCGAGGCGGCCGCGACCAGGGCGCGCACGTTCTCGAACGTGTTCGAACCGCCGGCGGCGTTGTGCGACTCGTCGGCGATGACCAGTGGGCGCTCCCGCTCGGCGATGGCCAGCAGCCAGCGGGCCTTGGGGCACTGGGACCACGGCCGGTTGATCTGCGAATAGGTGGCCAGCACCAGGTTGCAGTTCGGCGGCAGCGCGCCGGCGTCGATCCAGCGCCGGAGTTCGCCCGCCAGGGTGGGCCGCAGCAGGGTGTGGCCGCGCTCGGTGTCCTTGATCGCCACGCCCTCGTTCAGGATCACCGGACGGGCCTGGGCCGCGCCTCCGGTGTGCGTCAGGTCGCGGTAGAAATCGGAAAACAGGTTGGGCTTTTCGGTGAGAAAGAGCACCAGCCGCCGTTCCCGCCAGGCCCACTGCGCCAGTCCGGCCAGCACCCGGCCCTTGCCGATGCCGGTTTCATCGGCCTCGATGAACCCCCGGCCCTGATGCAGCGCGTGCAGGGCCAGCGCCAGCGCATCGACCTGCTCGGGCGAGAAGGCCGATTCCAGGTCGGCGCGGTCGCGCCCCAGGGCTCGCGCGACGAAGGCGTCCACCGATGGCCCGTGTCGCTGTTCCACTCGATCCAGGGCGCGGCGGCTGGCCAGCGCCATGTTGGCCGGAATCATGGTGATCGGTTCGCCGATCCGGCTGCGCGCCTCGTAGCGGACCTGATAGACCACCGGCTCGTCCTCGGCCGGATTGGCGTCCAG
>WBUJ01000288.1 GCA_008933795.1 Candidatus Contendibacter sp.
CCTCCCCACGACCTTACTACGGCCAATCGCCCCGCAACGCGGCAACCCGCTCGCGCAGCAGGGCCGACGTGGCCCGCTCCGCCGGTATCGACTCCCCCACCGCCAGTTCGATCCGCGACCAGAATCGCCGGGGAAAGTGGCTCATCGCCTTGCCGTAACGGCGGCTGAAGAAGCTGCCCCACAGCCCGCGCAGCGCAATTGGCACCACCGGTGCCGGCGTGCGCTGGATAATCTGTTCGATGCCGGCCTTGAATGGACCGATTTCGCCGTCCGCGGTCAACCGCCCTTCCGGGAAGATGCCCACCACTTCGCCCTCTTCCAGATAGTGGGCGACCCGGTCGTAGGCGCGTTCCAGAATTTCCGGATTTTCGCGCGCCGAGGCGATGGGAATCGCGCCGGCGGTGCGGAACACGAAATTCAACAGCGGAATTTTGAAGATTTGATGGTCCATGACGAAGCGAACCGGCCGCCGGCAGCAACCGATCACGATGAGCCCATCCATGAAACTGACATGGTTGCACACGACCACCGCCGGCCCCTCGTCGGGAATGTGCCCCAGTCCCCGCGTCCGCAACCGGTAACCGACGTTCACCAGCAGCCAGACGATGAAGCGCATCAGGAATTCAGGCACCAGGCCGAAGATATAGACCGCCACCGCCGCGTTGAAAATCGCCATCAGCAACAACAACTGCGGAATGCTCAGTCCCCGGTCCAGCATGATCACGGCGATGATGGCCGCCGCCACCATGAATACGGCGTTGAGGATGTTGTTGCCGGCGATCACCCGCGACAGATGGCTGGGCTCGCTGCGTTGCTGCACCAGGGCGTACAGGGGCACGATGAAGAAGCCGCCGAACATGCCGATCAACACCACGTCCAGCACCACCCGCCAACTGCCCGACTGGCTCATGAAGGCCAGCACGCCCAGCAATTCCCCGCCCGCCGGGGGCGCCGCTGGCGTGGCGAAAAACAGATCCACCCCGAACACGGTCAGGCCGATGGAGCCAAACGGCACCAAGCCCAGTTCCACCTTGTGGCCAGACATCCGTTCGCACAACAGGGAACCGACACCAATGCCGACGGCGAACAGCGTCAACAGCAGGGTGATGACGTGCTCGCCGCCGCCCAGGGTCAGCTTGGTGAAGTTGGGCAACTGCGCCACGTAGACGCTGCCCAGAAACCAGAACCAGGAGATGCCGAGCACCGACTGGAACACGGTGAAGTTCTGGTAGGTGAACCGGAGGATGTTCCAAGTCTCGGTGAGCGGATTCCAGTTGATCTTCAGGTCCGGCGCAGCGGGCGGAGCCGGGGGAATCGCCCAACTGCTCAGGTAACCGAGCACGGCCAGGACTATCACCACGCCCGCTACCCAGTGGGCGCCCTGCTGCAAGGCGATCAGCACGCCGCCCAGCATGGTGCCCAGCAGGATGGCGAGATTGGTGGCCATCTCGACCCAGGCGTTGCCGCCGACCAACTCCTCCGGCTTCAGATGCTGGGGCAGGATGCTGTATTTGGCCGGCCCGAACAGGGTGGACTGGAACCCCATCAGGAACAGCAGCGCGATCAGCAACGGCACGTTGTGGGTGACAAACCCCACTGCCGCGCCGGCCATAATGACGATTTCCAGCAACTTGACCCAGCGGATGTAGCGCGATTTTTCGTACTTGTCGCAAAGCTGGCCGGCGGTGGCCGAGAACAGGAAAAACGGCAGCACGAACAGGCCGGCGCAGAGATTGATCAGGAAATTGGAATGGCTGGCGTCCGCGCCCACTGCCTGGAATGCGATCAGGATGATCAGAGCGTTCTTGAACACGTTATCGTTGAACGCGCCCAGAAACTGGGTGACGAAGAACGGCAGGAATCGCCGTTGCTCAAGCAGGGTGAATTCGTTGCCGTTAGCCATGCAGCGGGGTTCTCCAGGGGCGGATGGTCGAATCA